>NZ_JBFJHD010000111.1:0-10199 GCF_041613455.1 Pseudoalteromonas sp.
ATTGCACGATAAATCTAAATTAATAATGGCCTGGTAGGGAGTTTTTTTGAAAACCACACTGTACACAGTTATTGCTTTAGTGGCCTTTGCTGCTAATTCGTTATTATGCAGAATGGCGCTTGCGGGGGGCTATATTGATGCGTGGAACTTTACTGTTTTACGCTTACTCAGTGCGGCGGTGTGTTTAGCGGGTATGGTGCTTATTTATGATGCAAAAGTTAAACACAATGCAGCAGACACAGCGCTGTATAGTAATGAAACAGGCAGTTGGCGCAGTGGGATAAGCTTACTGGTTTACGCTTTGTGTTTTTCTGTTGCTTACCTAGAGCTAGACACGGGCAGTGGCGCGCTGATTTTATTTTCAGCGGTACAATTAACCATGATAGGCTGGGGTATTTATAATAAAGAGCGGCTAAGTACCGTGCAATGGATAGCGTTTGTGGTTGCATTTGCGGGGTTTGTCTATTTAATCTTGCCCTCTGCGACAATGCCTTCGCTATTTGGTGCGGCATTGATGGCAATCAGTGGCATTGCGTGGGGAATATACAGTATTCGCGGCACGGCATGTGTATCGCCACTACGTACCACGACCTTTAATTTTATTAGAAGCCTAGTGGCGCTACCCGTGTTGTTGTTAATAGGGGTGAGCCATATTAATAGTGTTAGTCTGATAGGCTTGTTATTAGCGTGTGTATCTGGCGCACTTGCTTCTGGGGTAGGTTACAGCGTGTGGTACCTTGCGATGCCACGGTTAAAAAGCACGCAGGCAGCCATTGTGCAACTGAGTGTGCCGGTGTTAGCAGCTATTGCCGGTGTGGTAGTGTTAGCTGAGCCGATAAGCTTAGATTTTTTGGTTGCAAGTACGGTTATTTTGGGCGCAGTGTTGGTGTTTATCTTGAGTAAAAAGCGTAATGCTTAATAAGCGCATGAGGTAAGGTGAGCCACGCCTTAAGGGGGGCTCACATTGGTGACAAAGCGCTGATATAACATCGGTAAGTTGGCCAAAATAGCGTCTTTACCAAGTAGTTCGCTACGGCTAATACAGTCATAAAGTAACTGCTCAGTGAGCAGCTTGCTGAGTAATTGAGATTGCTTAATGTGGCTGATGTGCCAAAGCTCTGGCGCTACGCCGCCTAAATCTGCTTTATAGGGGCGGTAAAAACCAAACTCAGTTAAGTGGGCGTCAAGCCACTCACTGAGTGGTGCAAATGGGCCACCATGCTGGTATTCATTGGGGCTCAGTTGCAGTGAGTAATCATCAGCAACAGCCGCTTTATCAAATACATCTAAATCTGTGCCCCAATGGTGGCGACTAGCCCCCGGAAGAGCCGAGTACAGCATAATCGCAACACACTTCTCAATAGCGCTGAGCGAGCTTAAATCCACCTGCTGTTGCTGCTGATTGAACACCGCGCGAGCGCCACTAAACTTGTTATTCCAGATCAAGGCTTGGCGCGAAAAATCACGAAAGCTTGAGGCTATGGTCAATTCAAACCCTGCGGCGTTAGCGCCCTGTTGCAACGCTAAAAAATCATCCACAATGTCGCTGTGCAATTGATGCTGCTGAATAGGGGTTAAATGTGTATTACTTTGTCCGGTAATACACAATGTGGTGAGTGAGTTTGCAGTCATTAGGTTAATAAATTTTCTAAAATTTGCTCATAGATAGCGGCAAGCGCTATTAAGTCATCGCTACTGACGCATTCATCGACTTTATGAATAGTGGCATTACGTGGCCCCAGCTCAATTACTTTTGCGCCGGTTTGCGCAATAAAGCGACCATCTGAAGTGCCGCCCGTGGTTTCAAGCTGAGTATTCAGCCCGGTCACCGACTTAATGGCATTGACGGTAGCGTCAACTAACGGGCCATGCTCGGTTATAAAGGGCAGGCCATTGACAATCCAACGCAATTCATAATTTAAATTATGCTGCTGTAATATAGCATTGACCCGCTGTTGTAATTGCTCATGGGTAACTTGAGTACTGAATCTAAAATTAAATTGGACCTCAAGCTCACCAGGGATCACGTTACCGGCACCGGTGCCCCCATTAATGTTGGAAATTTGAAAGCTGGTGGCAGGAAAAAACGCATTTCCCGTATCCCACTCAGTCTCGCTCAGTTCGGTGAGTGCGGGGGTTGCTAAATGAATAGGATTTTGCGCTAAGTGTGGATACGCTACATGGCCTTGCACCCCTTTAACGGTTAAAAAGCCCGTAAGCGAGCCGCGGCGGCCATTTTTAACCACATCACCTAACATATCGCGTGAAGAAGGCTCGCCCACAAGGCACATATCAATTTTTTCACCGCGCGCCTCAAGGGTATCTATCACCCGTGTAGTGCCATTAATAAATGGGCCTTCTTCATCGGAGGTGATCAAAAAAGAAATAGAGCCTTTATGATCCGGGTGTTTACTAACAAAGCGCTCAGTGGCAACTAACATTGCTGCCAGTGAGCCTTTCATATCGGCGGCGCCGCGTCCGTGTAACAAGCCGTCTTTGATGAGGCCAGAAAACGGCGGATGCTGCCAGTTTTGCGCCGGGCCGGTAGGCACCACGTCGGTGTGGCCGGCAAAACAAAAATGCGGTGATGCAGTGCCTTTACGTGCCCAGGTATTGAGGGTGTCGGTAAAAAACAATGACTCAATATTGAAACCAATCGCCGCAAGGCGCTCGTTCATGAGTGCTTGACAGCCGGCATCCTCTGGGGTGACCGACTCGCGTTGTATTAGTGCTTGCGCAAGGGCAATGACAGGGTCACTCATAGTTTAAAAATCTCATCATATTGCGCTGCTTTAAAGCCTAAATGGTATTGGCCATTTACAACTAGGAGCGGACGTTTGACCATGGCAGGTTGCTCTACCAGCAAGCTAATGGCGCTGTCTTTTGTTAAGTTCTGTTTTTGTTCTGCTGTTAATGCACGGTAGGTGGTACCGCGTTTATTCAGCAGTTGCTGCCAATCAAGCTGACTGGCAAACTCGTTAACCATATCGGTCGTTATACCGTCTTTGCGGTAGTCATGAAAAGTAAACGCAATGCTGTGATCGGTTAAATACTTTTTGGCTTTTTTAATCGTATCGCAGTTACTGATACCATAGAGAGTGAACATAAAGCTACTTCTTAATAATGAGAGTTAATAGAGTATCGACACCCGCATTTACCTGCGAATGTGAAAAGTGTAAAGCACCTAAATGGTGGCCATTTAATAATATTAAGCTCGCTAACAGCGGCTGCTCAAGTTCGCGCATATCAAAATAGGCAAGGCGTTGGCCTTTAACTATTTTACTGCCATTTAGCTGCGCTATGTGGCTACGCGTTATTGCTTGAGTTGCTGGAAGCGTTAAGTTTATTAATACTTTCAGTCCATTGTTGGCTTGTAAAATAAATTCTGTGCCGGCATTTTTTGCTTGCAATAACGTGCCGCTAAATGGGGCAACTATTTTATGACTGCTTAACTGCACCATAATGCCGGGGCCAAGGGTGGCAAAACGAAAAAATGCCTCGGGATGCTGTGCAAGTGGCAGCACTTTGCCTGAAAACGGGCTGGTAATTTTAATCCCCTGCGAGGGAATGTGATTGAGTGGCAAATAATCGACAGTTTGCGGTTTCATTGTTTAATCTACTAACACGTTATAACCGTCTTTTTTTAAAGCGGAAATAGCGAGTGTGGCGGTGTGTTTTTTTACTAATATAAAATCGGTATCGTAGGTAGAAATTGCAAATATAGAGACATTGGCTTTGGCTAACACGCCTGAAATATTAGCCATAATGCCAGTTAACGAAAAGCCCAGTGGACCCACTACTTCAAGCGCCTGCCAATCTGGCTCGCTATCTAAACTTGCAATGTTAAAATTACTTGGGCAAACAATTGACAGTTCATCGTGTGTTTTGGAAATAAAAAACAGCGGTAACTTTAGCAACTCAGCAGGAATATCAGCATCAACAGCTAAACTGTGTATAGAAAACACAGTACTGTGTAGTTGTAATGTTTGTTTTGACATTAATCGCCCACGAAACAGCCATATCGATAAGCGTATAGTATAGATTATTAGTATTAAATTAAAGCCGAAATAATAACTAACTCAGTATCTTGATATTAACTGCTGAGCGCTGTGGAGGTTGTCCACATTTTCTGTGGATAACTGTGGGGGTTAAGGCGTATAAACAAGTTAACTCACTGATATATAGGATAAATATAATTAGATTAGAAAAAGGGCATAGCCCAGCAAGTCGCCGTAGCAGCTCCTTAACCAGCGAAATGCTGGTTGTCGATGCACAGCAAACACACGCTTTGTCAGTTAAAACGGGGGAAATTCCATATAAATCAATTTGTGTTACACTGAGTAAATCATTACGGGTTAATTTTCGTGTGCTTGATAAGGAGTCATGATGCAAAAAAGTGTGATATCACAATTACAAGTAGGGCGCCAATACGCAAAAAAATGGCCAATGCGCAAAGAGCTCGCGCCATTATTTGTTGAGTTTAAGGTCATTAAAGCCACAGAATTGGCGATCACTGTGATGCCCATTTTAGCTATGCTGACGCTATTTTTTCAGCTGAACTACCTTGGCCCAGACTTTTTACCGCAAGCAATAGCCAGTGCACTATTTTTCATTTCTTTACCATTACAAGGTTTATTGTGGTTAGGTAAACGCTCGCAAACGCCATTAGCGCCACCAATGCAGCGTTGGTACAACGAGTTATATACAAAAATGCTGGCTAATGGCTATCAAATACCACTCACTGAAAAAAAGCCCCGCTATGCGGAGCTTGCTGAGTTACTGAACGATATGTTCAACAAAATGGACAAAGCGTTCACGCAACAGCAGTTTTAGTATACTGGGTTACATAAAACGATAAGGTGACATCATGCTCACCTTGCGCTTCTAATGCTGCCCAATGCTCGGGCCTAAACTTCCACGCAAATGGCGTCATCATAATTAAGTTTTTTACATCATCAAAATTAAGAGTCAGCTGCTTAGTGAGCAGTGTTTGTGATGATTGCACAAATTCTGCGGGCGCTGTTACTGGCGTGTGCGCGTTGACCGTAGCGTAAATATAACTCTTTAGCTCTTTTAAATGCCAAGGACCAGGGCTGGCTACAATCAGTGTTGCACCGGGTTTAGCGAGTCGCGCAAGCTCGTGTGAAAAGAGCGGTGCAAACACGCTGACTAACACATCGGCAAACTGGCTGTTAAACGGCGCTTGGCTAATTGAAGCAACACTAAAATGACAGTGCGGGTAGCGCTTGGCGGCATATTTAACGGCTGATTTAGAGATATCAACGCCATACACCTGCGCATGAGTATTGCTAGCCAATGCTTGAGTGTAAAACCCTTCGCCACACCCTAAGTCTATAATGTTGTCAACATTGAGTTTACCAACAATATTACCCAGCTCTGTTTGTAAAAAAGCATAGAAGCCACGCTCTAAAAAGGCGCGTCTTGCTTGTACCATGGCGAGTGAGTCACCCGGTTGCTTTGAGTTTTTTTGTTGTACAGGCAATAAATTAACGTAACCCTCTTTTGCAAAATCAAAGCTGTGATTGTTTGCACACCGTAAGGTGTTATGGCTGTTCACTAGTGGGGTGCTGCATAGTGGGCAGATGTAATGAAGACTCATGAGCCTAGGTAGTCCTTATCGTAAAACGTTTTTACCCAATGTGGGCGATAAGTGATCAGCACTGTTATTGCCATGCCGTTTAGCATTGCTTCAGGAAAACTAATGATAACACTTATATAAAGGTAGTTATCTACCAATTGTTGCCAATCGTATTGGCCGATGGCGAAATAAAATAACGCGCCTAAGACTATTTTTAAACACGCAGCCAATGCGGCGGTTAAAAATGCACAGACAAAAATATAAACAAAAAAATGCCGTGGTAAGTACTGATAGCTGATTATAAAAGCGAGGTAACTAAATAAAATAGGCACAAAGGCGCCAATTATAAGCTGTAGAGGTAAAAGCTCGCTGCTAATTTGGCCAAATAACGCCAGAAGTAAAGCGGCCAGTACACTGCTTAACATAGCTAACCGCCAGCCCAGTATTAGGGTAACGGCGGTTACCCCTAATAAATGCAGCTCCAGCCCTATTAACACACCTGCTTTTATCTGCCATAACATAGCAAACAGCAACGCACAGGCAAGTACTCCTACCTGCCGCGCAGGCGTTATATAGAGTGCGTGATAAACGGTTTTTTTTACACTCACTAAATAGCTAATAAACACCAGCAGCCATAATAGCCCTTGTGTTGTGATACTCAACATAATCGATTAGTTAAATTCTGACCAAATCGGCGCATGATCAGACGGTTTGTCAATGCCACGGAGTTCGTAATCAATACCGGCGTCAATACAACGTGCAGCGAGTGCATGGGTTGCTAACACCACATCAATACGCAGCCCGCGGTTATCAACAAAGCCTTTTGAGCGATAGTCAAACCATGAGTATTGATCGTCTATGCTTGGATGCAGCTCTCTAAAGGTATCTTTAAAGCCCCAATTTAGTAGCGTAGCTAACCATTCACGCTCTACGGGTTGAAATGAGCACTTACCCGTTTTTAACCAACGTTTGGCGTTGACCTCGCCGATGCCTATGTCTAAATCGGTGGGTGAAATATTAATATCGCCCATCACTATTACGTCTTGATCTGGGCTATGGTTGCTATCAAGGTGCGTCATTAAGTCTTTATAAAACTGGCGCTTATAAGGGAATTTAGTTTCGTGATTAATGTTATCACCCTGTGGAAAATAGCCATTCATCACGGTGAGCTCACGGCCGTTGTCTTGCGCTACCGTGACACTGATCATGCGTTTTTGTGATTCATCGGTATCAGTGGCAAAGCCTTTAAACACCGCAATCGGCTCTTTTTTGCATAACATTGCCACACCGTAATGCGCTTTTTGCCCATGAAAATAAACGTGATAGCCCATTTTCTCAACATCATCGAGTGGAAACGCTTCGTCATGAACTTTAATTTCTTGCAAGCCAATAATGTCTGGTTGATGTTTATCGATAATTGCTTGTAATTGATGCAGGCGGGCGCGCAGACCATTGATATTGAAAGAAATCACCTTCATAAAATGTACCTTAAAATTGCGACTATTGAGTGTTCTAAATTGTATCAGTAAAAGTGCGTACATAACATGACTGAAACAATATAAAAACTGTTCAAATGTTGATCAAATGCTGTTTAAGGTTTAAACATTGTAAATGCATTATTAATAAATAAACTAAATAAAAAATTCGGTTGATATGTGTAATTCTGCTTATATAATGCGCGAAATTATTGGTTAGCTCTCTCACTTAGGAATTTTATCGCATGAAATTACAACTTACATTAGCGGCAGTACTTTTAGCGTCAACAAGCGTGGCGGCACAAAATAGTACGTATTTTAGTAAAGATAAAAAAATAGAATCTAAATTATGCGCAATCAGCGCAAATGAAGGGTTTTCAGCGGCGCGTAAAGTAGCGGCACAACAGGGGATATTTTTATCGCGTTTTTCACAAAGTATTTTGTGTAACGGTGAAGATATTCGCGATATCGCTAAGCAACAAGTCGCTAAACCGTCTGCGCAGCCTAAAGTTGAAGTGTTTGCCAAAGATAGCCAGCAAGAAACACAGCTGTGTATTACGGCATTAAAGCAAGGCTTAGCCCCAGTGAGAGAAAAAATTGGTAACTTAAATTCACTTAAATGTAACGGTCAAAACGTCACAGAGTTTGTTAAACGTTACCAAAATATGGCGATTTAACCGGTAATAAAACTTAATTACAGCAAGAGCTCGGCACTGGCCGAGCTTTTTTATGCAAAAATGACAAATTATTTTGGCTATATGAATAGCAACACAGATAAGCGGGTCAGGAAAAAGAATTGCACCGTGATATCAAAACATAGCGTGCTGAGTCGCGGCAGATGCGCTGCTAGCAAATAGCGCATGGCTGGCAGATTTTAAACTCGAGGATTCAGCCTGTGATGATCACTGACTTTTTTATTGCCTGAAATAAACGAATTTACTGAATATATTTTCCTACTTTGCCGCTATTCTGTCATAATAGATGGCTGTGTGTTTTTATTTGTTTTTGAGTGTTTATGGTAGGTCGGCGAATTAGTGATGAGCAATTAATTGAAATCATTGAAGCGGCGATTTTTGTCGCAGATAAAGCGCTCAGTAAGCGCCATCTCAAAGACGTGGTACTCGCTGATCTCGCTATTTCGATGGCGCGCATAAACGATGCCATAGCAGCAATACAAACACACTACCAAACCCGTGGTATCCGTTTAGTGGAAGTTGGTAGCGGTTATCGCTTTCAAGCCTGTAGTAGTTTAAGCCCATGGTTAAGCAATTTATGGCCAGAGCGTGCACCAAAGTATTCGCGTGCGTTACTGGAAACGCTATCACTTATTGCCTACAGACAACCAATTACACGCGCCGAAATAGAACAAGTGCGCGGTGTCACTACGGGGTCAACGATTATTAAAACGCTGCTCGAACGAGAGTGGGTTAAAGTGGTAGGGCACAAAGATGTGCCGGGAAAACCGGCGCTGTATGCCACTACAAAACAATTTTTAGATTATTTTTCGATAACTGGGTTAGAACACTTACCTGCATTGCCAGCGCAGCAGCAAAGTAAAATAAACCAGTTATTAAGTGATCCTTCTGTGAGAGAACCATCCGAATGAGTATACAAGGTGAAAAGTTACAAAAAGTCCTAGCCCGTGCCGGGGTAGGCTCGCGTCGTGAAATGGAAAAGTACATTGATGCCAACCGTGTCAGTGTTAACGGCAAAGTAGCTAAATTGGGCGACCGTGTGGAAGAAACCGATTTAATTCGTGTTGACGGCCATACGGTAAAAATTGAAGAGAAAGCCGACCGTATTTGTCGCGTAATTATGTATAACAAACCCGAAGGCGAGTTAAGTACTCGTAAAGATCCAGAAGGTCGTCGTACCGTGTTCGATCGTTTACCACGTATTGATGGCGAACGCTGGATAGCCGTGGGCCGCTTAGACATAAATACCGCGGGTTTAATGCTGTTTACCAATGACGGTGAGCTGGCAAATCGATTAATGCACCCAAGCTATGAAGTTGAACGTGAGTATTCAGCGCGTGTATTTGGTGAAGTAACCAATGAAACAGTTAAAAACTTACTGCGTGGTGTTGAACTTGAAGATGGCCCCGCTAAGTTCTTATCGGTGAAGCCAATGGGCGGTGAAGGCATTAACCGCTGGTTTAATGTAACGTTAAACGAAGGCCGCAATCGTGAAGTGCGCCGTTTATGGCAATCGCAAGATGTGGAAGTGTCGCGCCTGATCCGCATTCGCTACGGTAAATTAGAGCTTGATAAACGTGTACCACAAGGTGGCTGGATTGAGTACGACTTAGACACGGTAAACTATTTACGCAAAACCGTGAAGTTAGGCCGCGAAACACAAACTAAGTTGTCTGTTATGCCAGAAAAGCGTAAAGACAAACGTGCCAAAATAAACCAAATACGTAAAGCGGTTAAAAAGCATAATCAGCGCGTTAAAACAACAAAACGTAAGTAGCTAAATATTAAAAAAGCCGCATGTTGCGGCTTTTTTTAATTTATAACCACAAGTATTACTTTACTTGTGCGTCTAAAGACTCGCCATTAACCCCTACAGAGTCATCACTCATTAAATATAAATAGGTTGGCATTAACTCTTCAGGCGTTGCGAGTTTGTCGCGGTCTTCACCTGGAAATGCGCTAGCACGCATAGAGGTACGCGTTGCGCCGGGGTTTATGCAGTTGATACGAATATTGGTTTTACCCACTTCACATGCCCAGGTTTGCATCATACCTTCTACAGCAAACTTAGAAATAGCATAAGGGCCCCAAAACTCGCGCCCTTTGCGGCCTACTCCAGAAGAGGTGAAAACGATAGAGGCATTGGCCGACTTACGCATTACCGGAAACAACGCTTTAGTGATCATCGCTTGCGCAGTGACATTGACTTTCATAATGTTTTCAAAGGTAGAGGAACAAAAATGCTCCAGTGGCCCTAATGAGCCTAAAATACCCGCATTATTCAATAAACCGTCTAAGCAACCAAATTGCGATTCTATGGTGGCAGCTAGGTCGCGATAATTTTGCTTGGTGGCGCCTTTTAAATCCATAGGAACGATCGCGGGTTGCGGGTAACCTGCATTGACGATTTCGTCATATACACATTCCAGC
>NZ_JBFJHD010000112.1:0-9991 GCF_041613455.1 Pseudoalteromonas sp.
AACGGGCCCGATGCATCAATATCAGTAGTAATATCATCAACGTCATCTAGCTCGATGACCATAGAGCGGTAACCCGCTTTAACCGCCACATCTATTGCTAGGTTATCAATAAACTCCCACGCAATACCCATTTGGTAATCGTGTAATTTACTGTCATCTATGGCTAAGAAGCTGCCTTCAAAAAACACACTTAAGCCGGTAAATGGTAAACCAGCTTCGGCACGACCATAAGCCAGTGGCACAAAACCAGAAAACTCAACCGTTTCGGTGTGATTTACATCACCTTGTAAGGTGGTACCTGTCACGGTAACTGCGCCGTCAAATTGCTTAGCGTTAACACCTAAATCGATAGAAATTAAATCGTTGTCAAAAATCTCGTAATATAAGGTGTAATCAATATGGTTAAAATCACTGACTGAATTTATATTCGTTTGCGTAACATAGTCTTTGCCGTTAAAGCTAAAGTTTTGATCAAGGCGCGTCGAGCCCGTTAACTCAAGCTCGGTGTACCTTAGTTTAATGTTAGGCACTAACGGCACGGGGTGCTCAAGTGCAGCGTAATAGCTCACGAAGGTTTCATCTTCAAAATTAAAATTTTGCGCGGCATTATCTTGATAAGAGAAGCTACCCTCATTATCAGATTTCCAACCATCAACCCCCACATACAAACCTAATAAGGTGTCGGCGTGCGCTGCGGGTGCTAAACATGCCAAAGAAAGGGCGGCGGCTAAACAATATTTTTTCATTTTCTATCCTTGCGCTAATAGTTCACTAAGTTCAATTAGAGCCGCATTGGCTCGAGAGATATAATTTGCCATCACTAATGAATGGTTGGCTACATAACCAAATCCATTACCATTTAGAATCATTGGGCTCCACACGGTTTCTTGAGTTGCCTCAAGTTCGCGAATAATTTGTTGCAAGCTCACTCGTGCGTTCTTTTTTTCTAGCACATCGGCAAAGTCGTACTCTACCGCTTGTAAAAAGTGTAGTAACGCCCATGTTGCCCCGCGTGACTCATAAAACACATCGTCAATATCCCACCATGAGGTTCTAACTTGTTGTTGCAGAGGGGCATAGGTTGCTTGCGTATTTGACGAATTGCCGGCTAAATCGGTGTTTACTTTGTCTTGCCCAACACTGGCACTTAAACGTTGGCTTAAGCTACCTAAGCGTTTTTCAGCTTCTTTTAACCAACTACGTAAATTATCGGCACGCGAGTAAAACTGACTTTCACGCTCATTTTGGTTGGCTATTTGGCTGCGGTAAATTTGCAGGTAATCAATCGCTTTTTGGTATTCGGCCTCGGCGCTCGGCCACGCCCATGCTTCTGAGCTAATATTAAATTGTGGCTGTGCTTTTTTCAGTGCTTCATGCTCGGTTGACTGCGATTGAGAGCGGCTAAAGTCTTTACGCATTGATAACGCTAAGTCGCGCACCATTTCTAATGCACCATATTCCCACGCCGGCATATCATCCATTAAAATACTGGGTGGTAAAACGTCGTTCGACAAATAGCCACCGGGTTTATCTAGCAGTGTTTGCGCCACTGTCATCAGTGTTGAGGTCGTCGTATAGCCAATCACAAACTGCTCATTACGTTGTTGCGCTTGCTGCTTTGCACTATCGACAACATCAAAGCGCGCAGGCTCCGTGCTCCAATATACTGCAATAGCGTAAAACACAATCAGCACTATCACTAATGCTGCGGCTATTTTTCCTTTATATTGTGACATTTATCCTCCTAATGATGATTATGTGACTTTGACGCGTTTGACTGCTCGGCTTGAGAAGCAAGCGACACAACCTCTGCATTGGTAAACACACGGTTGCCATCACTAAAATATAGCGTGAGTTTACGATGTTGACCTACTTTTAACGGCTCTATTGGCTCAAAAACCATTAAATGATAACCACCTGGCTTAAAATCAACATGTTGATGTGCGGCTATAGGTAATGATGCAACTTGTTGCATTTTCATCATGCCATCCACATGGGTGTGCTGATGAATTTCGACTCGCGCTAACCCATCAATACTGGCTTTTGTTAATACGGTATCGGTATCACTATGATTAACAAGGGTTAAATAGGCGACACTGGACTTGGCAGTAGGTAGGAATTCTCTCACTTGCGCATTATGAACTTCAAGTGCTGCAACATTACTGTCGTGTTCATGCCCTGAATGAGCGAGTAAAGAAGACGAAAAAACGCTCATAATAAAAGCACTAGCCAGCGAAAAACACACTTTAGTCATCATTTTAATCCTTGTTAAAACATAAAGCTAAGTAACAAATTTAACATAGTTCAGTTGTAATAGTCAGTTAAATTAAGGTTAAGATGCTACTTTTTTGTTATCGGCCACTAACCAGCAAAGTGCGGCTATTAGCAGTAATGGCCAAGCGATCAGTAACGAGCCAAACAAACAGGCGAATAGAGCGCCTGCCACAATCACCCCAGCAAAACCAACCACTCCCAATGCCATCAGCACCGCGGCGACAACAACAAAAACAATCATCGCCAAGGCGCTAATTAACTCCAAACCAACCCAGCTTATATCAGCAATCCACAGTGGTAACTGCCACGCATCATGCGCTATCAATGACGCTAAATCGGTAAAAAACAACAGGTAAATAATGACAACCAGGGCTAACACTTTCATCTGTCTGCTCCTTAATCCGTTTTTTCGGTTAAGCAGCAATGTGCTATAAAATAACCAATCGCTACCATCAGCGGGAAACTAACTAGTAGCAGCAATACGACTAAGCGAGTTGACCAGATAGGAAAATCGAGCCGTTGCGCCAAACCACTGCACACGCCTGAAATTTTTTTATTGTGGCTATCTTTATACCAGCCACGTTGGCCATTAAAGTTATTCATCATTATCTCCTTAAATTAGCTGGATAACCGCAGTTTAATTTTGCTTTAGCGTCGGCTATTTGTTGTTGCAGCGTGAGCAAGCAATGTTGCATTGAGTTATGCGTTGCAATTGTTATTGGTTGTCATAAAAGCTTTCCAAGAGTTATGCCATGCCGTGCCAACCAATATAAACTGTTATTTATCAGTGAGTTAAAGTGTAAGTATAAAAATTAACTGAGGCTAAGCTGAAACGCATTAAGTGTAATTAACCAATAAGTTATAGTTTTGACTAAATTTTAGGCCTAAAAAAGCCACCCTAAGGTGGCTACGTGTGCATTGCAAGTAAAGCTATTCAGGCACAAAGCTGAGTGCTTTATCCATCACCGATAAGTCAGCTTGTTTACCGTGACCATGTTCTGAAAGGTGACGCCTGAAACCGCGTGCACCAGGCTGGCCTTGAAATATTCCCAGCATATGGCGGGCTACATGCCAAAAATTAGCCCCTTGGCGCATTTCATCTTCAATATAATCATACATCGCGCGCACCACATCATGGCGAGACTGGCTATTGGCTGCAGCACCATATATTTTTTCATCTACCTCATTGAGCATAAACGGATTACTATAGGCTTCTCGGCCTATCATTACGCCATCAACATGTGCTAAATGTGCCAAACTTTGCTCAATGGTTTTAACCCCACCATTGAGGCTTAAATCCAGTTGTGGGTAATCTTTTTTTAATTGATAAACACGCGGGTAATCCAGCGGCGGGACTTCACGATTTTCTTTTGGGCTTAAACCATTAAGCCATGCCTTACGCGCATGAATAATAAAATCATCACAACCAACTTTATGACTTGCTTCAATTAAGGCACACAAAAATTCATAGGAATCTTGCTCGTCAATACCAATACGCGTTTTTACCGTTACTGGAATGCTGACTTCGGCTTTCATTGCCGCCACACACTCAGCCACTAATTGCGGCTCGGCCATTAAACACGCACCAAAGCGGCCATTTTGTACTCGATCAGATGGGCAGCCCACATTGAGGTTAATTTCATCATAACCACGCTCGCCCGCCAACTTAGCGCATTGTGCTAATGCCTGCGGGTCGGAACCACCTAACTGCAGCGCCACCGGCCCTTCATGCTGGTTAAAATGCAAATAATCGCCACGACCAAATAAAATAGCACCGGTGGTGATCATTTCGGTATAAAGCACTGTGTGCTTGGTCATTTTACGATGAAAAGTACGACAATGACGATCCGTCCAATCCAACATCGGGGCTACAGAAAAACGTCTATTTAACGGTCGAGTATCCAAAGTAAATTCCTCAGGGTAGGTTTATAGTAAGCACGGCTTGAAAGGCGCTGCATTTTACACAAAAGCAAGCAATGCTTCAATATTAAGCAAACAGTTGCAAGCTGAAGTGAGTGTGTGCTGCAATATGCTGAAAATAGTGTGTTACCTCTGCAGCTAACAAAGTTAACAGCAGTTAGTGATAATATTCACCGTGTTAGCGGCAAAGGTGATGTGAATAACAGTGCAATCCACGTATACTCACTATGGCGAGCCAGTAACACGGTAACCTGCAAGTATGGATAGCCATAGTAGTGCTATTACATCGCGCACATAATGCGCCTGAGCGTGACCATTAGCTCTGCGGCACTGGCTGTAATTGTGGGCTCGCACACGATAATAACTTACTGTTTGTCGAGACCTCGACATTAGTGAACAGCTAAAATAAAGCGTTTAATAAAAACGCTGTAACTACAATACAATATGATAGTATATCACGGCAGCGTAAGGATAAGAGAACGATGAATATAGAATTACTCGTAAGTAAAGCAAAACAAGTATGTGACAATCGCAGTGCACGTTTTACGCCGATCCGCGAGAAGGTGTTTCGCTTACTTGCGAGTTCACAGGGCGGTGTTGGGGCATATGATCTGCTAGAGCAATTAAAAGTCACTGAGTCGGGCGCTAAACCCGCCACTATTTATCGTGCCTTAGACTTTTTAGCGGAGCTGGGGTTTATTCATAAAATTGAAAGCACCAATGCATTTATGTTGTGCCATCACTTTGATCATATTCACCCTGTGCAACTACTAATTTGCGACACCTGTGGTTTTGTTAAAGAATTGCATTCGAGCGTTATTTCTCATGAACTAAATAACTTAGCAGCCGAAAGCGGCTTTGTTGTTTCTGCGCAAACAATAGAAGCCCATGGCAAGTGCGAGTCTTGTAGAGCATAGCCCGCCAATTTACCCAAATAGCTACATAACCTATGTAGCTATTTAAAAGTACCAACTAAAGAGTAAGCAGTATGAATGTAGAGTTCATTAACCCTTTTTTATCATCACTAATCAATGTATTAAGCACGATGGCTGACACTCAGCTAAAACCTGGAAAGCCACGGATCAAAACCGATGAAGTAGCCTGTGGTGATGTTTCTGGGCTGATCGGTATGGTAGGTCCGCAAACGCGTGGTTCTTTTTCTATCACCTTTGATGAAGTATTAGCATTAACAATTATGGAACGTATGCTAGGTGAGCGCCCTGATACCATTAATGAAGAAGTCACCGATATGGTTGGCGAAATTACCAATATGGTTACCGGTGGTGCAAAAAATTTATTAGCGGAAAAAGGCTACGACTTCGATATGGCAACTCCTATGGTGGTGTCTGGAAGTGGTCACACCATTACCCATAAAAGCCAAGGTAAAAAAATAATCATGCCATTTAGCTGTGATGCCGGTAACGCTAATATAGAAGTTAGCTTCGACAAATTATGAGTTGGCAACAAAAAACACTGATATTGAAACCCCGCTCTCGGGGTTTTCATATTATAGATAGCGAAATAATGGCGCAACTGCAGGAGCTCACTGAGTACAAAATAGGCTTACTGCACTTATTTATACAACACACCTCAGCAAGCTTGACCATTAACGAAAACGCCGATCCTACTGTGCGCATGGACATGGAAAGTCACTTTAATCACTTTGTTCCCGAGCGACAAGCGTATTACCGCCACGATTACGAGGGCGATGACGATATGCCAGCCCATATAAAAACAAGTACCTTAGGGTGTGAGTTAACTATTCCGATAGCAAACGGTCAGCTTGTATTAGGCACATGGCAAGGCATTTATTTAGGCGAGCACCGCGATCACGCAGGCGCAAGACGGATAGTGGCAACCCTTCAAGGGGAATTGCAGCAGAAGGCCTAATAACAACTAGTTTTACACACTATTAGCGTCATTTTCTAGCCCACCCGTCTACCAATATGACATAAAAAAAGCGCGGTATTTACCGCGCTTTTGCTATTTTAACCAACAAGCTACTAGGCTTACCACTAGCTGCTGCGGCGTTTAATATTGGCACCTAATGCGCTAAGTTTATCTTCTATGCGCTGATAACCTCGGTCTACATGATAAATACGGTCAACCACCGTTTCACCTTGCGCCACAATACCGGTTAAAATTAAACTTGCTGAAGCACGTAAATCAGTGGCCATTACCTGCGCGCCACTTAGTGTGTGTGATTCGCCACAAATCGCCGTGTTACCTTCTAAGCGAATATTGGCGCCCATACGCTGTAGCTCTGGAACGTGCATAAAACGGTTTTCAAAAATAGTTTCGGTAATGGTCGCGCTACCATTAGCAACCACATTCAAGGCAGTAAACTGCGCTTGCATGTCGGTAGGAAAACCAGGGTGCGGTGCAGTTTTAATATTAACCGCTTTCAGCTCACGGCCACGCATATCTAAATAAATGCTATTGTCGTGTACTTCAAGGTGCGCATTAGTGGCGCGTAATTTTTCAATCACCGGCTCTAATGAATGGAAATCGGTGTTGTTACACAGCACTTCGCCACCCGCCATTGCAGCTGCTACCAAAAAGGTTCCGGTTTCAATGCGATCAGGTAAAATACGGTGTTCACAGCCCGCTAAGCGCTCGACACCTTCGATTTCAATTCGACTACTGCCAGCACCGCTAATTTTAGCGCCCATGGCAATTAAACAGTTTGCTAAATCCGTAATTTCCGGCTCACGTGCGGCGTTTTCAAGTACCGTTTTACCTTCTGCTAACGTTGCGGCCATTAACAGGTTTTCAGTGGCGCCCACGCTGACCATTTCCATAAACACTTCAGCGCCTTTTAAGCGGCCATTAACCTTGGCATTAATATAGCCATTTTCAACGCTGATATGCGCGCCCATGCGCTCAAGGCCTTGAATATGAATATCAACCGGGCGCGCACCAATTGCACAGCCACCCGGAAGCGATACTTGCGCCTCACCAAAACGTGCCACTAGCGGGCCTAACGCGAGCACCGATGCACGCATTTGTTTAACCAGTTCATACGGTGCCAAGGTTTTATCAACCGCGGCACCATCAATAATTAATCTATCGCCTTGCCACTCTACACCCGCGCCTAATGTTTTTAATAGTGCCTCGGTAGTCACAATGTCACGCAAACGTGGCACATTGCTGAAAGTACTTTTACCGTCAGCTAACAGCGCTGCAAATAAAATAGGTAATGCGGCGTTTTTAGCACCAGAGATAGTAACTTCACCCGCAAGCGAAGTGCCACCTTGAATTACAAATTGATCCATGTAGGGGCCTTAATTATTGCGGTAAAATAAATTTTTGTTCGCGTTTCCACTCGGTCGGAGTAAATGCACGAATAGAGACTGCGTGAATTGTGCCATCAGAAATAGTATTCATTAACGGCCCATAAACTAGCTGTTGCTTTTTAACACGGCTTAAACCGTCAAAGCATTCTCCGACGGCTATTACTTCATAGTGGCTACCATTGGCTTTTACATGTACTTCAGCTAATTGAAGTTCGTCGCGTAGTAATGTTTCGACTTGGCTAGTTTCCATAACTCTCACTCAAATAGGGTTGTCACTTGACCTAATTGCATTAACTTTTGCAATTGCTCAGGCGGATTTTGTAATTCAAGGCGAATACCTTGTTGCTTGTAATGTGCAAAGCAGTGAATTAACCAAGCTAAGCCCGCAGTGTCGACCCGAGCTAACTGGCTAAGGTCAACGTAGTAGGTACTGTGCTTAGTTAATGATTGACTGCCTAATAGCAAGCCGGCATCAATTGAGTTTCGCGTTAATTCGCCACTCACTTGAATATGCTGCTCATCAATGGGCTTGATCACCAACTTAGTCATTGGCACTATTGCCTCTAAATTGCACTGGTAGTTGGCTTTTTTGCTCTAGTAGATCGCTAACATGCGCAATACCTTGCTGGCGTAGCATGCCTTGCAGCTCACTTTGTTTTGCATCCAGTAAGCTAATCCCTTCTGCTATCATATCGTAAGCGCGCCAATTGCCATCTCTATCTTGGCGTACTTTAAAATCAATACGAATATCAGGCTTGCCGTTTTCCACTATGGTGGTTTTGATCACCACCACGTCTTTGCCTTTAAATGGCTGAGGTGGAGCAAACTCAACATGCTGATTAGTGTATTGGGTAAATACACCGGCATAAGTGGCCACTAAATAGTCTCTAAACACCGCAATAAAGCGTTGAATATCTTTAATTGCTTGCGCTTTTTCAGCCTCGTCGGTAAGCGCACGTATTTTCGACACTTCACTGCCAAGCACGCGTAATGCGGCGTACTTATAGTCAATGTAAGGCATTAATTCTTCTTCCACAATAACGCGCAAATACTCGTTATTATCCACAATTATTGGCTGATCTTTAGTGATCCGCGCAAAGGTGTTATCAGATACCTGGCGCACCATTTTATTAGGATCTGTTAGTTTAACGTCTGCGGCATTCACACTGTGCACACATGCCAGCATACTGAATACAGCGACTGCAAAAATTTTCTGCAACATAATAATTACTCACTACTTTGGTTGAATAGGAACTGGCCAATTAACTCTTCCAGTACAATGGCAGATTTAGTATCTGTAATCGAGCTACCATCACCAAGGGCTTTGCTTTCTACGCCAAATAAATCATCTATGGCTTGATCATCTGCATTTTCGGTTACCGTTTCACCTAAACAACGTTGCTTAGCTGCTGTAGGAGCAATAACAGGGTTCAGGCCTAAATATTGCTCACCTAAAATACCTGAAGTTAAAATAGACAACGAGCTGGTATCTGAAAAACGACATAAATACTGCGCATCTATGCTCATATTAACGACCGGTAAAAATTCTTGTGGATGAACGTAAATCGTTTCAACTCGGCCGATGACCACCCCACCCACTTTAATCGGGGCACGGGGCTTTAACGAGCCAATGTTGTCAAATTTAGCATTCAGTGTATACGTTTCACCCGAACCACTAATACCAGAGTTGGCAACTTTAAGCGCTAGCATAGCAAAAGCTAGAATTCCTAACGCGACAAAAAAACCAACTAAAATCTCTAATTTCCGTGAATTCATTATCTGTACCCTATCAGTTGGTAAACATTACCGCTGTCAAAAGAAAATCAAATCCTAATACCGCTAACGATGAGTGTACGACGGTTTCGGTGGTCGCTTTGCTGATCCCTTCTGAGGTCGGCACACAATCGTATCCTTTATAAAGGGCGATCCAGGTCACTACAATTGCAAACACCACACTTTTAATGATGCCGTTTACTATATCTTCGCCAAACGAGACTTGTGATTGCATGATTGACCAAAAACTCCCAGTATCCACTCCCAACCAGTCTACGCCTACTAAGTGAGCACCTATAATTGCAACTGCAGAAAATATTAATGCTAACAAGGGCATACTAATTGCGCCAGCCCAAAATCGCGGCGCTATAATACGCTTGAGTGGATCAATCGCCATCATTTCCAATGATGATAACTGTTCGGTCGCTTTCATTAAGCCTATTTCTGCCGTCAGTGCACTGCCCGCTCGTCCGGCAAATAACAATGCGGTAACTACAGGGCCTAATTCTCGCAGTAAACTCAGTGCCACTAACGGCCCTAAGCTGTCTTCGGCGCCATAACCTACCAATACGGTATAACCTTGCAGAGCCAATACCATGCCAATAAATAACCCTGAAACCATGATGATAAGCAGTGACTGTGAGCCCACCATATATAATTGACGGATCAATAATGGCGTGCCTTTTTTAAAATTAGGCAGGTGAAACAATGCACCAAATAACATATAG
>NZ_JBFJHD010000113.1:0-9976 GCF_041613455.1 Pseudoalteromonas sp.
AAAAATGGGCCACAAATTAAATAGGATGAGGTTATGAGTAAGGTATCGTTAGCAAAAGACAAAATTAAAATTCTCTTGCTTGAAGGTGTTCACCAAAGCGCTGTTGAAACGCTTAAACGTAATGGTTATAGCAACATCGACTACGTTAAAACCTCTTTGCCTGAGGACGAGCTAAAAGAACGTATTAAAGACGTACACTTTGTAGGGCTTCGTTCTCGTACTCATATTAATGACGCGGTATTAGATGCTGCAGAAAAACTGGTTGCCATTGGTTGCTTTTGTATTGGTACCAACCAAGTTGATTTAAACAGTGCCCGTGAACGCGGTATTGCGGTATTCAACGCGCCGTTTTCTAACACCCGCTCTGTTGCAGAGTTAGTGCTAGGTGAAATATTGTTACTGTTGCGGGGTATTCCACAGCGTAATGCAGCGGCACACCGTGGCGGTTGGTTAAAAACAGCCAATGGTTCATATGAAGCGCGTGGTAAAACGTTAGGTATTATAGGCTATGGCCACATTGGTACTCAGCTAGGTATTATGGCTGAAAACATTGGTATGCATGTTGAGTTTTACGATATTGAAGATAAGTTATCGCTAGGTAACGCCAAGCAAATACATAACTTAACGCAGCTATTGCAACGCTCAGATATTATTACTCTACACGTACCTGAAACTCCTCAGACTAAAAACTTGATTGGTACCGCCGAGCTTGCGGTTATGAAGCAAGGCGCTATTTTGATCAACGCGTCTCGCGGTACTGTGGTTGATATTGATGCCTTAGCCGAAGCCCTTAGCGAGAAAAAACTCAGCGGCGCGGCAATCGATGTGTTCCCAGTTGAACCTAAATCTAACGATGAAGAATTTATTTCACCACTGCGTGAGTTCGACAATGTGATTTTAACCCCGCACATCGGCGGTTCAACACAAGAAGCACAAGAAAATATTGGTATTGAAGTCGCGGGTAAGCTGGCTAAGTACTCAGATAACGGCTCAACCATTACTGCGGTAAACTTCCCTGAAGTTTCATTACCTGAGCTTGCTAACCGTAGCCGGTTATTACACGTACACCACAACCGCCCAGGCGTATTAACACAAATTAACCAAGCATTTGCTCAGCACGGTATCAACATTGCCGCGCAGTACTTACAAACAGATGAATCTATTGGTTATGTCGTTATTGATGTAGATACCGATCACTCAGAAGTAGCCCTTAAAGAGCTAAGCGCAGTTGAAGGTACCATCAGAGCGCGTATTCTTCACTAAGCGGTCAGCGGTCAGCGGTCAGCGGTCAGCGGTCAGCGGTCAGCGGTCAGCGGTCAGCGGTCAGCGGTCAGCGGTCAGAAAATAAAAAACCGTGCTTGTTAAACAAGCACGGTTTTTTTTCATTAAACTGACAAATGACGAGTTAAAGCTTACCGCTATTAATTACCCTTCACTTCTAAGTTTATATACTTAACTAACGCGTCTGGTTGCCCTGCTAATAGCATGATTTGCTGATTAACTTCCATCATGGTTTGGCCTTCAGGGAGTTTTGCCGAAATACTAAGCGAATTTAAACCTTGCGCAAAATTGTTTAAGGCATTTGCTATTTCTGTAGTCACCGGGGCTTGTTGCAGCTGTTGCTCAAGCAGCATTTGCATTTGTTCAAGGGTCATCCCTTGCTTAGCAAGCTCGCTCGCTAATAAATCGTTAAGCTTGCCATTATTACTCAGTGATAAATTGACACTGCGCGGCTCTAACTTGCTCATAGCTTGCATAATAAGTGTTTGCTGTTGTAGCTCTTGCTCGTAAGTCAGTGGCGCATCACCGGCCTGTTGCTGCGCTTTATTGATAGCCAATGACGCATCCATTAATGCTTTGCTGTTGGCTAATCCCAACGCCATATTAAAACTTACGATCTCTTTAGCATCGAGTTGAACCACCACATCGCTGTCGCCCGACTGCTCGTCATAGTCAAGAGACGAGTGTAAGTCGTAGCTTGCTGACGCTAACATCACATTCGTGTCGGCAGGTAATTGAGTAACAAAGTCTTTATTAAATTGAAAGCCTTTTACAGCTAAGGTGGTGCGTGGCGCAATGTTATCGGTTTCATACCCTGTTACCTTAATACTGCTGATGTTGGCAATGTTATCCCCCTCAGGGCTGATCACTTGTATCTCGTTAATTTCGACACTATCGGAGATAACACTGGCAGATAAATCGTTATATTTAAAGCTCGCGCCGGTTTGCTCACTAACAAGCGCAAGCTGTTTATCGATTTCAGCGCGTACTTCTTTCGTGGCTAGGTGGTTGGCGTAACTGATGCCAGCAATACCTGCGGCGACAACAGCCACTGCAATTAGTCGTTTTTTCATGTTATTTCCTTATTAAATTTTTAGGTAACTTTTCCAGCTCAACTGTAGCACTGAATAATTTTCCTGTATTTGTTAATTAATTAAGCTAAGTAATTCATGTACTGTTTTAACGGGGGTAATTTTAGCGCCCAGACCTTCCATCGATTTATGGTAATTACGAAACGGAATAAATATTTCTGTAAAACCATGTTGCGCAGCTTCTTTAACGCGTGGCACACCGCTGTCGATTGGCCGCACATCGCCATTTAAGCTCAGCTCGCCCATAATACAGGTGGTGCGTGGCACAACAAATTCATTTAAGCTACTCAGTAGCGCTGTCACCAAGGCCAAATCGATACAGGTTTCTGATTCATCGATTTTTAACCCCCCCACTATATTAAAAAAGGTATCGTGGAATATTTTCGTTTTAGTGTGCTTACGCAAAATACCAGTAAGCATTTTGATACGATTCATGTTTAATCCGACGCAGACACGCTGCGGGAATTCTGCCTCGGTTTCGGTGGTTAAACATTGAATTTCGAGCAGTAAATTGCGATTACCTTTACGAATACAGGTAATTGCCGAACCTGGAGATTCCGTGCTCGAGCCCGATAAGAAAATTTCACTGGGGTTATCAACACTCAGCATCCCGCGCTCGCACATGCGAAAAATACCCACGGTGTCTATGTCACCAAAGCGGTTTTTATTAGCGCGCAAGGTACGTATTTGTCCATCATTGGTGTCTATGTGTAATAGCGCATCGACAATATGTACCAGTGTTTGTGGGCCTGCAATTTCATTGTTTTTATTTACATGAGCAATAATGAACATAGTAACGTCATGCTGCTTACAATATTGAGTCAGCGCTTGGGCGGCGCTTTTCACTTGCGAGGGCGAACCGGGACTGCCATTGGCATTGTCTGTTACCACAGCTTGAATAGAGTCGATTACCGCAAACTTGATGTTATTTTTATCCAGCTCTTCAATAATGGTTTCGACACTGGTTTCTGACAGTAAATAAAGCTCATCTGCGTTATAGTTTAACTTTAAACGATTCACCCTGTTTTTAAACTGCGATAAAGACTCTTCGGCGGTACAGTAAAGCGACGGCATACGCTGCGACATTCTGGCGACCAAGTCAGAAAGTAAGGTCGTTTTACCCGCGCCGGGATCCCCAGAAATAATATTTACTGAGCCGGTAGTTACGCCACCGCTTAACACCCTATCCAGCTCGCCGATTTCGGTGAGTTGCTTTTCGGCTTCGGCGGTCGCAATATCATTTATTTTTTTAGAGCCCCCACCCACGTTGCCAGCATAACCACCCACAGCCACTCGTGCTGCAGCCTTTTTGCTTTGCCCCGCTGAAGGTTTAAACTCGGCCAATGAATTCCATGCACCGCAGCGGCATTGTCCCTGCCAGCGCTGGTAGTTCATGCCACATTCTGTACAAACAAATTCTATTTTTGCCGCTTTAGCCATTTATCACTTTACCTACTATGCTTTAATTTTTAAAACTACTTAATGTTGCGTATTCAGCCTGTTATTTAAACTACTTTCTAGCAGCTTACTGTTTTTACGAGACTATTAAGTACTTTATTTACTATGAAAAAATTCGACTTTCATTGTTACCCTATTTAAGGGCATACTTTTTGCTATGAAATAATTAACGTAACTTGTTGCCAACAAATTGGCATTTAACACATAATAACAAATAGCAAACTTAAGTTACTCAAATAATTGTACCTTTAATAACAACACGATACGACATTTATCAAAATTACTAATAAATGGATTTAACAGTATACCTACTTTTTAATATACACGGTGATGGTTTTATAAATGGCTGATGACATACTGCTCAAGCACGAAAATCTTATAGCTGAATTAAAGCAATATTTAGGCAACGCTAAATTCGAGCTGATTTTCAAAGCAAAAACCGCAGGGCTTAGTAAACCTGAGCAGTTTTTAATGAAAATGGAAATGTCGCGTTTATCACAGCCCATCGCCCGTTTTATTGATTTACGGGGTATGGTCACAGGCCAAGTAAAGCCCTACGAATACCAGGGCAAACAACACTTTATGGATGACACCGCTATAGAAGTGTTTGAAGCGGCACTCAAACAACATGGCGGTTATACCCTTGCGGTATATGAAGCGGTGATGAGTACCGAAAATAATCATCGAGTTCTACAAAGAAAAGCCGCTGAAAAAGAACAAGTTCAAGCCTTAGATGATTCCCTTACCACAAATATTATAAAATTTGCCTCCTATGAAAGCCGCTGCGAAGAGCGGATGAACTACTCCATAAAAGTCACGATTGAATACAAAGAGCACAAAAATATTGCGGCAACAACCTCCGATATTTCACTCAGCGGTTGTAAAATAAAGCTCACCACACGCCACATGCTAAAAAAAGGCCAATTAATTGCGATGCGTTTAGTCGGCCTAGAGCAAGACTTTGAATTGGGTTTAAAAGACGGTATTCAATACGAAGTAGTGGCGGTTGAAAATATCTCTAAAGAGTTTAACCATATTCGCTTAAAGCGCACTTTCATTGAAAAAAATGCCGCATTTGATCACTTTTTAGAAAGTTTTATCCACGGTAATAAACGCCGCTATAAAGTAAACTTAGATAACACCCTTGATGCGGTCGTTTCAAAAGGGTATGAGCAATACTATATTCCGCGAGTGACCTCTTTATATGTGTTTTTAAGCAAAAAAGCGGATGAGCTCTATCCTAGCCTTTGTTTAACCACAGAAAATAACATTGTTATTCAACGTTACTTTAGTGATGAACGGCAAAAGTCTTGTTTACATAATGTATTAAACCAGCAACGCCTTACTGAACTACTGACTAAGCAAACTGCGGTAAAGGAAGACTACCTCTATACCTTTACCCACGTCTCTGCTGGTAAAGTTTATTATTATTCAGCGACTCGCAGTGAGCTGGAGCAGCAGCCAGATCTTAAGAATTTATTTCTTGCCTTTGGTAGTCAAAAAGACAGCTGGCAATGCTATAAGTTACAGCTAATGCCGAGCCACCCCGAAGACTCTTATATTCCGTTATCGCTGCCCAGCACGGTGGGCAAAAACATTGAAAAAATGAACAAGCCCCCGTCTCCACGAGTTCAGGGGTTAATAAAAGATGTAAAGTATATGGTGGTACTCACCGCTGTAGGCAACCAAGTAGAGCAACAAAACTATCAACAGCTAAGTTACGATAAACGCTCTATTAACCAGCTAAAACACTTTGGTCATAGTCGGCACAAGTCGCCCCCCTATTTAGAAATAGTGCCGTTGGAATATGTTAATTTACGCGCTAATGAACGCTATTTATACAAAACCAGCGTATCTTTAACGTTTAACGATAGCGTTTTTCATGGCCAAACCCGTGATTTTTCAGTTATGGGCTTACAACTTGAAAGCAGCCAGGCTGTTAATTTTAAAAAAGGCACTATTGTTTTACTGGCGTTTCCTGAGCTACAAAAAATAACCAAATCACACCAGCTCAGTGAGTTAAAGTACGAGGTAATGGCTGTTAATAAATCAGCTACGGTGATTAACTTAAAAGCGCATAGATTGGCAGATAGCCCACATGTTGGCGTCACGTTTTTTACTCAACTCATTGAAAGTAATAAAGGCAAACTGGTTGTCTCAGAAGAAGTGCCTAAAATACCGGGCCTATCAACCGCGCTGAGAAATATGGTGACTAAAAGCGTATGCCAATTCCCACTGTACTTGCATAAAGAAGGGATACATTTTAAAACGGGAGCCATTGGTTTAGGACTCTACCCAAGCCCACTGCATGTAATTTTACAACATTTTGGTTTATTAGGTAATAAAACAGATCTATCAAGTATTATCACCGCTGAGCATATCGCTAATGTGATCACCCCAAACATTAAAGATCGGAACCGCCAAGATGCGCCTTTAGAGTTTACATTGGCGATCAATGTCGATCCCCGAAAGGGTGATATTACTGAGTCTATTACTAGCCAGTGTATACTCGGAGATGATTATACGGGCTTTCAACAACAGATCGGTGAAGGGATAAAATCGCAGCTGATCTTTGTGGTGCGCTTGTATATTTCCCGCACCGGACGCCCAGATACCGACTACTTAGCAAATGAGTTAAAGTATGTCAGCCAATATGCACTGCATAAAGCAAGAGAGTTAGAAGAGGCTTTGTGGTCTGTTGCCGGCGTCGGTGATATCGTTGATATCACCGAAGAAGCACTAAGTCATTTAACGCTTAACCAGCAACAGGTGACTCAGATGGGACGCCGCAAACTGCTGTGGTTAAACCGCTTACGTTAAGCGCTTTGTTGATTGAGTGGGATTGTCAGCATATACAATAGCTGCAACAACGATCCTTGGCAAATGGCAGCATGTGCATGCTCAACCACTTTAGGCTTACCATGAACGGCAACACCTAACCCGGCTTTAGCCAGCATTTTTAAATCGTTTGCACCGTCGCCTATTGCCACGGTTTGTGCTTTTGCTAAACCCAATTGCTGCTGCAAAGAGGTTAAAATCAGTGCCTTTTGCTCGGCATTAACAATAGTGCCTAATACCTTGCCGGTTAACTTATCGTCTTTAAATTCCAATACATTCGCATGTACTTCATCTAAATTAAGCAGCTGTTGTACTTGCTCTGCAAAGGGTACAAAGCCACCCGAAGCAATCGCTAAATACCACTGATGTTGCTTTAATATTTGACATAAAACTTTAATCCCCGGCATTAGCGGCAAGCTGTTTTTTAACTCATCAATTAAGCTTTTTTCTATCCCCGCTAATTTGCCAACACGCTGATTTAAGCTTTGATTAAAATCCAACTTTCCGGCCATGGCTAATGCCGTTACCGACGCAACTTCGTCGTAGACATTAGCTAAGCGTGCAATTTCATCGATACACTCAATAGTGATGGCTGTTGAGTCCATATCCATGACCAATAAACCCGGCTCGTATAAGTTAGGTGGACAGGCAATTTGTACTAACTGACAATCAAGCGAGCTGGAAAACTGCTGCAATAGTAGCGGGTTAATCGCCTGCTCCGCTTGCTCACTATAAAAACACAGTGCGGCGGGTAACGCTAAGTCTGGTTGATAGCGGCACACTGCGGTCACGTCATGCTGATGCTGGGCTAAAAAATTAATAATGGTATTAATAGCCGCCAAATCAAAATCAGCTGCAAACGCAATGCTAAATAAACCATGCTGTTTATTGGGTCGCTTGGTTAGTGGTACAAACGCCTCACCCTGCAAGCTAAACCATTTATTTAATGTTAACTGCCCCAATGGTTGCTCAGCACAAGGCTGTGCCATGTTCGTTTGCGACATGGGTTCTCCGTGAATGTCTATTGCTCCCCTGATACAGACTTAAAGGATATTAAGACGTTTACTAGCGCGAAATTCGCCATCAGGGTGGATTTAAGGTTATAGTATACCCAATCAACTTGGGTATAGCATTTGTAACATCAAATCAAAATGCTGTCAGTAGTATATACGGTGACTATGAAAAATAACCATCTTAAAAATCCGATCACGGCCTCACAGAAAAAGCGCCTCGTGCGTTTAGTGTTTGCTATTGGTTGTTTTATATTACTGGGTTGGGTGGGGGTGAACAGTAGCTTTCAAAGCCACCAATTACTTTATGACAGTGCCGATAGCACGGCTAAATCACTGGCCCGATTTATGGCATTAACAGCTAAAACACCACTCATTGAAAAAAACAAACCACAGCTAAACGCACTTTGTAACAGTATTAGTAAAGATGAATTTGTCCTTTCTGCCACCATTTACGACCAACAAGGAATCCTGATTGCAAGTAGCGATAATTGGCAGTCATCACATATTAGTGGCCAACTTACCGACTCAACGCCCGGTATTAGTAAGCTAAAAACGCCATTTATTGAGCCCGTTGTCAGTGACGACGATAGGCCCATTGGTTTTGTGTCGATCACCTATTTAACCCGCGCAGCAATCACCACGAGCCATAACCACTTTCATGATTTAGGCCGACAAGTTTTACTGATGCTGGTGATTGCCTGTATTTTCACTTGGCAATTTGGCCGCGGTTTAAAAATTTGGCAGGTAAATCGTTATATACAAAAAACGTCACAACATGATTCATAAAGCTGCGCCGCCAGTTGCTGTTTATTTTGATTGGGCTTTAATTCACTCAGCGCAGCAAATACCCGTGCAATTTGCAGCGGCGTATTGATCTCTCCCTGAAAACCACTCAACGGCATTGCCGGTGAGTCGGTTTCCAGCACTAAATGTTCAGCCGCAACAGCGGCAATAACTGCACGAGTTTTAGCGGCCCGCTGATAAGTAATAACGCCCCCGACCCCGAGTTTAAAGCCTTGCTTGATATAATATTGCGCTTGTTGCATTGAGCCAGAAAAAGCATGGATCACGCCGCCATTTAGTGGCCGACAGCGTTTAAACGATTGCGCAATGAGGTCATGACTTTGCCGGTGATGCACAATTAG
Source organism: Pseudoalteromonas sp. (assembly GCF_041613455.1). GTDB lineage: Bacteria > Pseudomonadota > Gammaproteobacteria > Enterobacterales > Alteromonadaceae > Pseudoalteromonas. The sequence goes on from NZ_JBFJHD010000113.1 coordinate 8,827, forward strand.
CGGTAAAGCTAACTGATTAGCCAGCGCTATTTGTTGCTCAAATAACATTGTTTGCTTTGCAATATTTTCAATACTTCTGTCGAGCCCACACTCACCGATTGCCACCAGCTGCTGTTTATTGCTGTTTGCAAAGTCAAATAGCTGCGCTAAGTGAGATTCTTTATGCTCATTCAAAAAGTAAGGGTGCAGCCCTGCGGCAATATGTACTTGTGGGTATTTGCTTTTAAACTCAATTAGTTGTTTAGATTGCGCTAAGCTAATGCCAGGCACAACAAAGCGCTCAACGCCCATTGTTACACACTCTTTTATGAGTGATCCGCGCTGTGCGTCAAACTCACTAAAGTCGAGGTGGCAATGGGAATCTATAAACTTCACAGCGGCAAGCTATTAAGGGTTTAAACGGGTAACTTGCCAGCTATTATCATCCTGGCGCTGATACATAAAACGGTCATGTAAGCGATGTGCGCCTCCTTGCCAAAATTCTATTTTGCTGGGCACAACACAATAACCGCCCCAAAAATCAGGCAGTGGAATTTCACCTTTGCTGAACTTACTTTTCATGCTGGCAAAGGTTTCCATAAGTACTTTGCGCGATGATACCGGGCGGCTTTGTGCCGATGCCCACGCCGCAAGCTGGCTTTCTTTAGGGCGCGATAAAAAGTACTGCGCAACTGCCGAGGTAGGCAAAGGGTGTGCTTCGCCATAAACAATCACTTGACGCTCCATAGAGTGCCACGGAAAATGCAGCGATATTTTGTTGTTACCTTTAAGCTCCTGCGCTTTACGCGAGCCGGTATTGGTAAAAAACACGAAGCCTTTGTCATCAAGGTGCTTAAGCAACACAATACGCTGTGAGGGTTGTCCGGTTTCATCCACCGTTGCCACCACCATCGCGGTAGGATCGGCCAAGTTACTCGCTACCGCATGTTCCAGCCAGGTTTCAAACTGTTTAAATGGGCAGTCAAGCAAGTTCTCTTCGCTTAACGCATCTTGGAGATACTCACGACGGATATCTTCGAGTTTCATAACAAATCCTTCTTTAAGAGCTATCAGCTATCAGCTATCAGCTATCAGCTATCAGCTATCAGCTATCAGCTATCAGCTATCAGCTATCAGCTATCAGCTATCAGCTATCAGCTATCAGCTATCA
>NZ_JBFJHD010000114.1:0-9938 GCF_041613455.1 Pseudoalteromonas sp.
TAACCTTATGCGTTAATCATGCCAAACAAAAACCTGTTTATAATCAAGCAAATAAAAACATAGCCATGCAACTTAACACGCATTCTAGCGCATAAGTTACACAGCCATTGTAAATATTATAGGTTACGTTTACGCCATAATAAGTAGGCTGCAGGCAGTACCAATAAGGTTAACACTACGGCGCTAAACATGCCGCCAACCATAGGTGCTGCAATGCGGCTCATCACTTCACTACCGGTGCCCGTGCCATACAATACCGGTAATAAACCAATCACTATCGTGGCAACCGTCATCATCACCGGGCGTACTCTTAGCCCAGCCCCAGTCACAATAGCCTGCTTGAGTTGCTCAAAACTAAGCGCGACTCCAGCCTGCTGCGCCTGACATTGCTGCTGTTGATAGGCTTGATTTAAATACACCAACATGATCACGCCAATTTCTACCGCCACCCCCGCAAGGGCAATAAAGCCAACCCCGACGGCCACTGAGAAGTTAAAGCCTTCGAGGTACATCAACCATACTCCGCCAATCATTGCCAACGGCAGTGTCGCCATAATGATGGTTACTTCGGCAAAACTTCTAAAGTTGAGGTACAGCAAAATAATGATAATCGCGAGTGTTAATGGCACTACATACGCGAGTTTTTGCTTTGCCCGCTCCATGTATTCGTACTGCCCAGCCCAGCTAATTGAGTACCCAGCAGGCAGCTCTAACTGCTGCGCTAAAACCTGCTGGGCGTTTGCAACATAGCTGCCAATATCAATGTTTTCTATGTCAATAAAGCTCCAACCGTTTAAGCGCGCATTTTCACTTTTAATGCCCGGTGGGCCATCTGCAATGAATACTCGGGCCACATCAGCCAAGGCAATACGTTGCCCTGTGGGCGTTACAATAGGCAGTAACATCAGCTCCTCAGGTGAATCACGGTAATGTTGCGGATAACGTAAATTAACCGGATAACGCTCCTGCCCTTCCACTGTTTGTGTGACATTCATGCCGCCAATGGCGGTCGCCACAACTTGCTGAACATCGGCGATATTGAGGTTGTAACGTGCGGCTTTTTCGCGATTTATATCCACTTTAATATAGCGTCCGCCAGCGACGCGCTCCGAGTAAACCGACGCCGTACCAGGGACATCTTTTAGCAGCTGCTCTATTTGCTGACCAATTTTTTGAATTTCACTCAGTTTAGGCCCCGCCACTTTAATGCCAACGGGGGTTTTAATCCCAGTGGCCAGCATATCAATGCGGGTTTTAATCGGCATCACCCACGCATTGGTAAGGCCGGGAAACTTCACTAAACTATCAAGCTCTTTGGTGAGCTTTTCAAGTGTCATTCCTGGGCGCCATTGTGCTTTCGGCTTGAGCTGAATAAAAGTTTCGATCATCGTTAACGGCGCCGGATCTGTGGCGGTTTCTGCTCGCCCTACCTTACCAAACACCGTTAATACCTCTGGCACGGTAGCAATCAGTTTATCGGTTTGTTGCAGTAGCTCACGCGCTTTGCCAATGGAAATACCGGGGTACGTGGTTGGCATATACATTAAATCGCCTTCATCGAGTGGCGGAATAAACTCACTGCCTATTTTATTCAGCGGATAAAAACCGATCAGCGTGATAATCACTGCCAGTAACAGGGTCATTTTTGGAAACTTTAACACCCACTGCAGTAATGGCTTGTATGCCCCAACGAGCACTCGGTTAACGGGGTTTTTGTGCTCCGCAATGACTTTGCCGCGAATAAAATACCCCATTAGCACTGGCACTAAGGTGATCGCCAACCCTGCCGACGCGGCCATGGCATAGGTTTTAGTATACGCCAACGGGGCAAACATCCGCCCTTCTTGCGCTTCTAAAATAAACACAGGCATAAAGCTGACGGTAATAATCATTAAACTAAAAAACAGCGCTGGGCCAACCTCGGTGGCAGCCGCCGCCACCACCTGCCAACGGTTTTCTCGAGTTAATGGCGTTTTTTCCATATGTTTATGCATGTTTTCTATCATCACAATCGCGCCATCGGTCATGGCACCAATCGCAATCGCAATGCCACCTAACGACATGATGTTGGCATTAATACCCTGCCAATACATGATGATAAACGCGGTTAAAATACCCAGCGGCAAAGTAAAAATTGCCACTAATGATGAGCGTATATGAAATAAAAACACCACACAGACCAAAGCAACTACCGCCAGCTCTTCAAGTAACTTAGCGCTGAGGTTATCTATCGCACTATTAATTAAGTTAGAGCGATCATACACAGGAACAATTTCGACCCCCGCCGGCAAGCCTTTTTTTAATGACTCAAGCTTAGCTTTCACCCGCTCAATGGTTTTTTGTGCGTTTTCGCCGTAACGCATTACCACCACGCCACCAGCGACTTCACCTTCGCCATTCAGCTCGGCAACGCCACGGCGCATTTGCGGTCCTAAGCGAATATCGGCAACATCGCGTAATTGCAATGGTGCACCATTGGCGTTAACCCCTAACGGAATAGCCGCTAAGTCGGCAACGCTTTTAATATAACCGCTACTGGTTACCATGTATTCAGCCTCGGCCATTTCCACCACCGACGCGCCCATTTCTTGATTACCTTGTGCAATGGCGGTTTGAATTAAACTCAGTGGAATACCATACGCACGTAATTTATCGGGTGCCACGGTGACTTGATATTGCTTTACCATGCCGCCTACCGACGCCACTTCTGACACCCCAGGCAGTGCTTGTAATTCAAACTTTAAAAACCAGTCTTGAATACTGCGTAATTGGCTTATGTCGTGCTGCCCTGTTTTATCCACCAGCGCATATAAATACACCCAGCCCACTCCAGTGGCATCGGGCCCAAGCTCGGCACGTGCGGTGTCGGGCAAACGACTGGCTACTTGACTTAAGTACTCTTGTACGCGGCTACGTGCCCAGTACAAGTCGGTTTTTTCATCAAAAATGACATACACATAGGAGTCGCCAAAAAACGAAAAACCCCTCACGGTTTGTGCTCCCGGCACCGATAACATCGCCGTAGTCAGCGGAAATGTCACCTGATCTTGCACCACTTGCGGTGCTTGTCCTGGGTATGACGTTTTAACAATCACTTGCACATCGGATAAATCGGGTAAGGCATCAACTGGGGTTTGTTTGATGGCAAACATACCGCCACCGATTAGCATAGCGGTCAGCACTAACACAAAAAAACGATTGGTTATTGACCAGCGAATAACTGCAGCTATCATACTTCCTCCTAATGCCCGTGATGCGATGGCTGCGTGCTATCGCCATTCGCTGTGTTATTAGGCGCAATATCAATAGCGCTGATCACAAATTCACCGTGTTGCACACTAAAGGTAAAGTTTACCTGTTGCTGCGCTGCAAGCGCGGTTAAATCAACATCGTCGGCAAACATAAAATCGACAGTCGCCGGGCCGCGTCGCCATTTTTCTATTGCGCCACGGCTAATGTTGGCCACCCGCTTGGTTTTATCAATGCGGTTTATAACGCCCGATACACGAGCGACATTGCTTGGCTGTGACTCAGCTTGGCTGCTAGGCATAATATGAATCGCGGTTAATAAATAACTCTCATCAGCTTGCTTGGTAATTTCAAAGTGTAGGTTTTGACCACGTTTTAGTGCGCTAAAGTCAACGCTTTCAGCCACGGTAAAGTCCATGGTCATTTGCGGCCAATCAAGCGCTTTAATAGGTTGATGGCTTATGGTCACCGTGCGTTGCTCCGCCATTACCATGTTAATTAGCCCTTCAGCCCACACCGAGCTGGCAGCTTGGGGGGCTTGCATGCGCTTAAAGTCAGAGTTTTTACTGGATTCTGAATCAAGTAAGAACTGCGCTGAGGTAACCACCTCATCATCGGCCTCTAGCCCCGATAAAATCGCAATATGCTCGCTATCACTGCGCCCCAGCTCTACTGCCACCGATTTAAAGCGCCCTTCCCCAAGTACAACCACCACACGATTTTGCTCGCCGGTACGGATCACCGCTTCTTTAGGCACAATTAACTGTGGCGCATTGGCATCGGTGGCAATGCGTACTTGTGCAAACATATTAGGTTTAAGTTGATGATCTTTATTATTAAAGCGTAAACGTACACGTAATGTGCGATTTTTAGCATCTAAGGTGGGGTAAATATAATCGACCCGCCCTTGCCAACTTTGCCCCGTTAAATAATCCAGTGTCATGGTCACCGCTTGACCCACTTGGATCAGCGCAGCTTGGCGCTCAAACACTTCTGCTTCAACCCATACTTCGTCTAGCTGCGCGATACTCATCATGGTGGTGCCTGGTTGCACATAAAAACCTTCGCGCACATTCAGCTCTTCAACCACGCCGCTGTGACGGGCGTAAAACGTAATCTGTTGCTTGATTTGCTCACTGGCTTGTAATTGTTTAATAAACTGCTGCGACACATTAAGTGATGCCAACCGCGCTTTTGCTGCGCGAATAAGCACGCGATTATTGCGCTTAAGTGCCAATAAAAACTCTTCTTGGGCATTCACTAATTGCGGCGAGTACAAAGTATAAAGGGGTTCACCTTGCTCAACCGTGTCTCCGGTGGCTTTGATATACAAGGTCTCTATCCAGCCGGCTACCCGCGGGTGAATATGGATCAGCTGATCTTGATTGTATTGCACATAGCCGACCGTTTTTACTTCGTGTTGTAATGCTTGATACTGTACTTTAACAGTGCGCACACCTAAGTTATTGATTACTTCTGGGGATATTGTCACAGCCCCCGGCCCGTGCTGCTCGTCGGCACTACTTTGTTGATAAACAGGCACTAACTCCATGCCCATGGGCGATAACCCGGGTTCATCACGGCGATAATTACTGTCCATAGGCGCCACCCAGTATAGTGGCTTTTTAACGTCACTATCAGCGTCTGATGCAGGAGCCGTTGGTAATAATGAGAGTGTCATGGCTGTTAAGCCTCCCCCCACGAGGGCAGCCACTAGCAGTTTTAAATTAGTATTCATGTTGCATCTCCTGTGCAGGCAGCGCATTGATTGCAGCATCGTGACTGCTAGCGTAATAGTTTAAGCGGGCAATAATAATTTGCTGGTCTATTTGAATATTTAACGCGTCTATTTTTGCGTTCAGTTCACTGATACGAGCGCGCATCACTTCGGAAAAGTCGCCATCATCACGGGTATAAGCATTGAGTGTGGCTTGTGCCTGCTCTGCCATTTGTGGCAAAAGTTTAGTTTGATACAGTGCAGCGCGCTTTTTAAGCTCAGCCAATTGGCTCACCTCTTTAAAGTACATGCCTTTTAACTGTTGCAGGGCAATGAGCTTTTGCGTTTTAAATGCTTCTGCTGTGGCTACGGCGGCGTTAACTTGCTGATCTTGGCGGTTACTGGTAAACAGCGGTATATCGACACTCATACCAATTGAAAACATATCAGCACGCGATTCCCCCAGCGGCGTATCGGCGCGATAGCCATAACCCAGTTCGACGCCAAATTGTGGTTGGTAACTTTGCTGCGCCACTTTCACTTCAGTTTGTTTAGCATTGACGGTTTTATCTAGCGCGATAATCGCAGGGTGTGCCATAAGCAATGCCATCAACGATTCAAAATCGAGCGTGCTAAAATCAACCAAGGGGGTAATTTTAGGGTATTGCGTGCTCAGCGGTTGAGTTAGCATCGACATCGGTAACCATTGCGACAAGCGTTTTTTGGCGCTTGCTAATTGCTGGTTTAATAACAATAGTTTATCTTCAAGCCGCGTAAGCTCTAATTGCGCGCGAATAATATCTTGTTGACGGGTGTTGCCTAAAGAGCTGGCATAGCTTGCTTCGGTTACCTGAATCAATTGCGAAAACAATGCTTTATCTTGTTCTATTAGCGCAATACTGCGCTGTGCGCGATACGCATTGAGCCAAGATTCGATAATAATGGTTTTAATTTGCGCCAATCTATCGGCACGTAACCAAGGATACTGCTGCGCAGATTGTGCAAGGGCTTGGCGTTTAAGCGCTAAGCTATCGCCGCGACTAAACATTTGACTAATACCGAGTTTAAATTGCGTCATACCTTCTTGATCCAAGGCAAAACCATTGGTGGGTAAATTCATCAAGCCTAAGGTTAATACCGGATCGGGTAATGTGCCTGCTGCAATGCTTTGTGCTTGTGCCGCAGCTTGCTGGTGCTTGCTGGCTGTTAACCAAGGCTCATGCTCAAACGCATAAGCTATGGTTTCATCAAGGCTAAGTTCATTACTGTGTACTGAAATCGCAGTTGCAAGCATCAGAGCTGCAAAACTGAGTTTAAATGCTATCAAGTGATTCATCACTTACTCCACTAAAATTAATATAACAACTAAAGTTTAGAGGCAGAAAAGGCGAATTAAGTGATATTTACTGAATTTTAACCGCACCGATCCTGCAATTAAGCAAACATTGGCGGGCGGTAGAGTGAGCTAGTTAGATGATGGTGGTTTTGTGGTAGTGGCAAGAGCACTTTTTCGGAGTGTACCACTGATGCAATAAAAAAGGCGTCTATGCTGAGCATCGAGTACGCTGAGCAAGCGCTCACCGGGCAACTGCATTCGTGTTTGCTAGGCAGCGTTTCATCCTCGCAACAATCCATATCCATCATAGCTGCAGTGTGATGTGCCATGCTGGCGTCGCTATGACTGTGAGCATGAGTGGGCGCCATATGCGGCATTGCACAATTCATCGCCACAGACGCAACAGCTTGACCCACAAATGTGAGTAGCAAGAGTATGGTCAATAAACGAATATGAATACGCTGCAAAAAAAGTGCCTTTTCTTTTATTAGGTTCTAGGTGAGTTTATGATAACTTCCTAATTAACACAAATGTTTAGCTGGGTTTTTGTGGCTTGATCAAGCTACTCGCAGCAATCGCAAATAAGCAATAACCGCTAAAATACCAAAATCCGCACCCTAATTGCGCATTCATAGTGATCAACCCGCCGCTTTCACCATTAGCATTGCCGGCAAGGTACGTCACAATAAGCGCAATAACAAACACATCAACCATGCTCCACTTGCTAATCGCCACAATTGTACTGCCTAACTGATACTTAAAACGATTCCCCGGCAACAAACAATAAAGTAATTGTAACAACAGTTTAATCGTGGGGATCACTATTGAAAACAGCGCAACCAGCAGCGCCACCAAATAATTTTGGTTACTAGCTAACTCATCAACCGTACCCCAAATACTGCGGGTTTTTTCATAGGCACTGATCTCGCCTTCGAGCTTATCAAGACCAAGTAGATTCGAGGTCATCAGCAATATATTACGCGTGTGTCCATCCCCCTCATCGGCCAACATTTCTATGCCTGCAGCGGCTAATTTGGATTTAGCTATTTTCCCCTCAAGGGACAGCACTGGCTGAGTCACTCCAGGAATTAGTAAGGCTAAGGCTATTAAAATACTGCTTAAAGAAATGAGTAAACGCATAATATTGCAAAGTTAATCTGATGGTCTGCTGATCATAGCAAATTTACCGCGTGTGGTACTCCTTTAGCGGCGACTATTTAACCCTATTAGCTATAAGGTTATATTCCTCCACGTGTACCCAAGCCGCTATTATAAAGGTATAATAACGGCATTATTTTTATAAAAACCTGAAGAGCATTCGATATGAGCATTGAGCAAGCCTTAGTAGAGCGCAGTAATAACCAATGTGAGTTATGTGCAGCAACAAATAACTTATCTGTGTATGAAGTTCCACCGGTCACTGAAGCCCACTCTGATAAGTGCATTTACACTTGCCAAACATGTAAAGAGCAAATTGAAGCAACAAGCGATTTAGTGGCAACCCATTGGCACTGCTTAAACGATAGCATGTGGAGCCAAACGCCTGCAGTGCAAGTTGTTGCGTATCGTATGTTAAATCGTTTAGCGGCCGATAACGGCTGGGCACAAGATGCGTTAGACATGATCTACCTAGAACAAGATACCTTAGCTTGGGCTCAAACAGCCCTGGCGGACGATGACGAGATAAAACACCTAGATAGTAATGGGGTACAGTTACAAGCGGGTGATACTGTTACCTTAATTAAAGATTTAGATGTAAAAGGCAGTAGCCTAACCGCCAAACGAGGAACGGCTGTGCGTAATATTGGCTTAACCAGTAACCCAGAACATATTGAAGGCAGAGTCGATGGCCAACGCATTGTTATTTTGACTAAATTTGTTAAAAAGTAACGCATTAATAGATGACTAAGGGCGCCGTAGCGCCCTTTTTTATTGCCGCAGCTGCCCCCTTTATTACGCAATTAAGCGCTGATTAAGTAACTAACTACTACCATCTATAAAAATCAGCTACTTAGTACTAAAGGAACAACGATGTTTAAGCCTAAATCAAGCGCCATATTAAAATCAATTGCAGGGATCAGCTTTTTAGCCAGTGGCACACTTATTTTATCGGCGTGTGATGACCCCAAGCATAGCCAGGGTACCACTCAAACAGCAGCAACGGCCACATTAACTACTCAAGTTAGTTACCTCGATCGCAGCATACTAGCGCCTAACTCGCAGCTAACCGTAACCCTTGCCGATGTATCTAAAATGGATACCAAAGCAACCGTTATTAGCCAGCAAGTGATTGATTTAAATGGCGCGCCTCCGTACACCGTGGAGCTTAGCTACGACACTAACAAAATTGATGACGCACTTAGCTACAGTGTGAGTGCACGGATTGAAAATAATGGCGAGCTACTCTACACCAGCACAGCCAATAACAACCCGTTCGCAGCAGATGCATCCACCAGCCCATATAAAATTGTGGTCACAAAAGTAGCTCAAAAACCAGATGTAGAGCTGGTTAATACTTACTGGAAAGCCATGACTGTTGCAGGTAATAGCGTCACGGTTGAAAGCGATGAACCATTCATTCAATTTAGTAACGACACCAAAGTGCATGGCTTTTTAGGCTGTAATAACTTTAACGGTGGTTACCAAGTTGAGCAGCAACATATCAGTTTTAATCAATTAGCGACCACCCAAAAAATGTGTCATGACAGCATGCAGCAAGAAACGGCCATGGCTGAAGTATTAAAAAATACTGCGCAGTGGCAGATTAATGGCGAATCGTTAAGCTTAAAAGATGAAAATGGTGAGCAACTAGCTACTTTTAAAGCGGTATATTTTAATTAACCAATCACCCGCTTGCAGATAAAAATGCCCAGCTAAAAGCTGGGCATTTTTATCACCATCAGTTAATACACGTCACTGTCATTATTCATCCACTAACTGTTCACTGCGGTAAAAGCCACTGCTATCACTAAGTAAATTCACCAGTTCGGGTAATACGCCATCCATGGTTTGTTTTAACTTCCATGGCGGATTAATCACTATCATGCCCGATGCCGTCATGCCATGCACGTCAGTATCGGCTTGTGTGGCTAATTCAAACAATTGAATATTACGCATACCAGAAGCAATTAAGCCTTGCTCTAAGTTGTCGATGCGCGCTCTATCAACCACCGGATACCAAATCATATAAGTACCAGTGGCAAAACGTTGATGCGCTTGTATTAATGTTGTGACGACCGTGTCGTAGTCATCTTTAATTTCGTAAGGCGGATCGATTAACACACAGGCGCGGCGCGATGCTGGCGGCAATAAGCCAATCAAACCGGCAAAACCATTTTCGCCGCGCACGCGAATTGAGCGCTTGCCTTGCATGTTATCTTCAAGTAACAGCAAGTCGCGAGGATGCAACTCAAAAAACCAGCCTTTATCTTGGCGGCGCAAAAAATGCTCAGCAATTTTTGGCGAGCCCGGATAAAACGCTAAGTTAGGGGTATCATTAAACGATTTAATTAACGCCACGTAGTCGTTTATCGCGCTATGTTCGCTAGTATGTTGCCACAGTTTAGCAATGCCATCTTGGTATTCTTGGGTCTTTTGCGCATCGGCGGCGGCCAACTCAAAAAAACCAGCGCCGGA
>NZ_JBFJHD010000115.1:0-9868 GCF_041613455.1 Pseudoalteromonas sp.
CGCCAGGCTCTAAAATTATTTGCATAAACTGCGCTCGACATAAGCCTAAACGAGTAAGTTCACTGGGCTTATCTGAGCCAAGCTCACTAAGCGCTAAAACCCGTACAAACTTTCTAATACTTTATTTTGTTCATCATAACCTAGTGCAGCGGCCACTGCGGCATACGCATTAACATGCCCTGCGCCTACTTCCCAAGACTGATAACCAGGCATGTTGGTCGCCGTTTCTTGAATAATTTGCTTAATTTGTAACGGTGTAAGCTCAGGGTTTGCCTCTAGCATAAGGGCGATAATACCGGCTACATGCGGTGTTGCCATTGAGGTACCCGAGATCATCGTATAATAAGGTAGGTATTCATTTTCAATGGCGCCTACATCGTCAGCACCGCCATTCGATGCTAAATTGGTTTTAGCGCGAGTAGAAATAATATCAACTCCTGGCGCCACAATTGTCACTTCATTTTTATAGGTCCATGATGAACCATCTGGCATAGTAAAGTCACCTTGTTCCCCCCGTTTTCCGCGTGATGAAAAGTCAATCAAGTCACCTTGCTTAGTTCCTGCACCGACAGACATACCCCATGGAATTTGGGCATAAGGGTTATGAGTATCTTCACCTGCACCCGAATTCCCCGCAGCAAATACTGAGATCATGCCTAACTTATACGCTTTATACGACGCTAACGAGATAGGACCCGCGGCATCAAATTTACCACTTGAACCCCATGAGTTACTCATTACACGAATAGGTGAATTAAAATCCCAAATATGGCTAATTGCATAATCATAACCACCCAGTGCATCCAAAATTGACAGACCAGCACCTGAACCGTAACCAACAATATCAGCACCTGGTGCTGCCCCTTTATGCTTACCATTAGAGTGTGTACCCCAACCACCTACCGTTCCCGCACAGTGAGTACCGTGGCCTACGTTTAAATCGGTGTTTAATTGCCCTTCAATCCACACACCATCAATACCCGTTAAAGAGATAGCCTGAGCATGCGTAACGCCTTGCACATTTTCGACCACTTTTGCGCCATACTCTAAATCAGCAAGTGAGGCATCAATTCCCGAGTCGTTAACAATTACCGTCACCCCTTTACCGGTAAACTTCATGCCATTGTTGGCAGCAAACTCGTTAGTTTGCAGCTTTTCAACACCGGTCAGCTCACGTGCTTCTTTGTTGTAGTACTCTAGGCTGCGATTTGCAAACACAGAACGTACACCCGGTAAAGCGGCCAATTGTTGTACTTGTGCTGGCGTGGCCATCACACCAATAATCGGCAACGATTTAAATTGCACACCTTGGTTAAGGCCTAGGTTTAATAAAGTTTCTAATTGCGGTGTTGATAATGCATCTAGCTGGTCATAACTCACCACTACCATGGCACTATCAGTTGCTGTCATAGTTTGTAACTGCTGCTCTAACTGTGAACCAATAACTGCAGCTGCGGTTGCATTGAGGCTGAAGCCAGCGATTGACATGGTTAATGCCATATTTTTAATTAATGATTTCATTGCTATGTCCACCTATCTTCAAAAGAATGTGTTATTTACATTTCTATTAATGTTTTATTTACATAGCTATTAAAGAATAAGTAGACCACGAAACCTATCGGGATCAATCCCTAGATCAACTAAGGGAAAACCCCTAGATACACTTTAAAACACCCGTATTATCTAGCTTAATTAGCGAAATGGTGCGACTGCGTCGCAACAATAAATACTGTTATGAGTCATTAATAGTGCTGTGCCAGTCATTTATTGTTGAGTTTTTAACAATAGTTTTACACTATCCCTATTAGTTACTTTGCTAGTTGTTGAGCATGATCAGCTAAATAAAGTACAATAGTGCAATTAAAGGCTTGGCTTACTAACGAGTAACTCAAGCCTGTTTATTTTAAATAAGAGAAAAACATGGCTCAAACTCGCGGAAACTTATTTATATTATCGGCGCCTTCGGGGGCGGGTAAGTCTAGTTTAATTAATGCCCTATTAAACAAACATGCAGATATGAAAGTATCGGTGTCACACACCACTCGCGCACCTCGTCCAGGTGAAGAAAATGCGGTACATTATCACTTTGTCACCACTGATGAATTTAAAGCGTTAATTGCTAAAGATGATTTTTTTGAGTGGGCGCAAGTGTTCGATAACTATTATGGCACCTCTAAACAAGCGATTGAGTCGCAACTTGATGCCGGTATCGATGTCTTTTTAGATATTGATTGGCAAGGCGCACAGCAAGTACGCAAAATAATGCCGACGGTACAAACCATTTTCATTTTACCGCCTTCAAAAGCAGAACTCGAAAAACGTTTAAATAATCGCGGCCAAGACTCGGCTGAAGTGATTGCAGGACGCATGGCGCAAGCACAGTCAGAAACATCACATTATAATGAATATGACTATGTGATTGTTAATGATGATTTTGCCACAGCCTTAGCCGATATAGAGACCATCGTAATGGCGCAGCGCTTAACCCTTAAAGCGCAAACTAGCCGTCATCAAGATTTATTAAATAACTTATTAAAATAACCGATGCCTTGCTTTTAATTGTCATTTGACAATTAAAACAGGTAAAAATTAACCACTGGCTATTGGCGAAACAGGCTGCGTGCAGTAAACTACGCCTTTGCTTTTAAATTATTTTGGAGTGCTGAGATGGCCCGCGTAACAGTTGAAGATGCAGTAGATGCAATTGGTAATCGTTTTGACTTAATTTTAGTTGCGGCTCGTCGTGCCCGCCAAATTGCGGTTGGTGGTAAAGATCCACTTGTTGATCCTGAAAACGACAAACCAACAGTAATCGCGCTACGCGAAATTGAATTAAACTTAGTTGATAGCTCATCAATGGATGTTATAGACCGTGAAGAGCAACAACATCAAGAAGCAGCTGAATTAGCTGCCGTTGCTGCTATTGTTGGTGGCAACCAATAATCGACCTCCCGGTCTGATTTAGCCAACGGCACAGTATTTCTTCACTAGCCGTTGGCAATCCCGTCTTTTCATCGTATATTCGTAACTTACCTAATTTGCTTCACAAGAACATTGGAGTGTGAATGTATCTTTTTGAAGGTCTTAAAAAGAAAATCTCAGAATACTTGCCAGCCGCCGATGTTGAGCTAGTGCAAAAAGCCTATGTGGTAGCCCGAGAGGCCCATGAAGGACAAACTCGTTCAAGTGGCGAGCCGTACATTACCCACCCAGTTGAAGTAAGCCAAATTCTTGCCAGCATGCACCTAGACCATGAAACACTTATGGCTGCGTTAATGCATGATGTAATTGAAGACACCGATTTTAGCCAACAAGACTTAGCGGAAATTTTTGGTGAAACAGTGGCTGAGCTGGTCGAAGGGGTAAGTAAACTCGATAAACTTAGCTTTAAAGATAAAAAAGAATTCCAAGCTGAGAATTATCGCAAAATGATTATGGCGATGACCCAAGACATTCGGGTTATTTTAATCAAACTTGCCGATCGTACCCACAATATGCGGACACTGGGCTCACTGCGCCCGGATAAACGCCGTCGCATTGCTCGCGAAACGTTAGAAATTTATGCGCCCATTGCCAACCGCCTTGGTATCCACGATATTAAAAATGAGCTCGAAGATTTAGGTTTTCAAGCATTATACCCCATGCGTCATCGGGCACTAAAATCAGAAGTAGCCAAAGCACGCGGTAATCGCAAAGAAGTTATTTCTAATATTCAAAACGAAATAGAAATGCGTTTAGAACAGGCTGGAATTAAAGCCACCGTATCTGGCCGCGAAAAGCATATTTATAGTATTTATAAAAAAATGCTTAATAAAGAACTGTTATTTAATGAAGTAATGGACATTTATGCGTTTAGAATCGCGGTTGAATCTATGGATACCTGCTATCGTGTATTAGGGGTTGCGCATAACTTGTATAAACCCATAGAAACACGCTTTAAAGACTATATTGCCGTACCAAAAACCAATGGCTATCAATCGTTACACACCTCTTTGGTGGGGCCGCATGGTATTCCAGTAGAAATTCAAATTCGCACCCATGATATGGATCACATGGCTGATAAAGGGGTCGCAGCACACTGGATGTATAAAAAAGCGACCGATGGCACCGGCAGTACAGCGCAACAGCGCGCTCGCCAGTGGATGCAAAGCTTATTAGAATTACAACAAAGTGCTGGCTCGTCATTTGAATTTGTTGAAAATGTCAAAACAGAGTTATTCCCAGAAGAAATATATGTATTTACTCCTGACGGTCGTATTATAGAGCTGCCTATGGGCGCCACCGCGGTCGATTTTGCGTATGCGGTGCATACCGATGTAGGCCATACCTGTGTTGGGGCACGAGTAAACCGTAAACCGTATCCTTTAAGTAAACCTATCGACACAGGTCAAACGGTTGAGATTATCACCAGCTCTGGCGCTCACCCTAATGCCACCTGGCTTAATTTTATTGTAACCGGTAAAGCGCGCTTAGGGGTTCGTAACTACCTGAAAAGCCAACACCATGAAGAAGCGCTGTTACTCGGTAGGCGCTTATTAGACTCAGCGCTGGGCGAAAACAAACTCGATGGCATTGCACAAGAAAACATTGACCGGGTGCTTGAAGAGCATGAACTCGCTACAGTACAAGCGCTATTAGTAGAAATTGGCTCAGGCAACTTAATGAGCATGCTAATTGCAAAACGTTTGCTGCAAAATGAGGGAGGCGACGTCTCTGATATTGCTAAACAAGCTAAAGCAACCATTATTGGTACTGAAGGCATGTTAGTTAACTACTCAAAGTGTTGTCGTCCGGTCCCCGGAGATGCAATCACTGCGCATATTAGCCAAGGTAAAGGATTAACGGTACACCGCCAAGAGTGTAAAAACATTCGTGGCTGGGAAAACGAACGTTCTAAATACTTAGTGGTAAAATGGGACGATAACCCAGAAAAAGAATACATTGCAGCACTGCGAGTTGAAATTATTAATCACCAAGGTGCGCTCGCTAAGTTAACCAATGTAGTCGCAACAACGCAGGCTAATATTGTAGAAATAGCCACCGACGAAAAAGAAAGTAATTTATACGTGATAGACTTAGGGATCACGGTTAAAAACCGCATCCATGTTGCTAATATTATGCGTCGCATTCGCGTGATGCCTGATGTGCAAAAAGTGTATCGTAAAAAGTAAAATAGGAAACACATGAATAAAGCATTTATCTCTACCGAAAAAGCCCCTGCCGCCATTGGCACATACAGCCAAGCCGTAAAAGTAGGGACTGCGGTGTATTTATCGGGTCAGATACCATTGGTGCCTGAGACAATGGAAGTTATTTCAGAAGACTTTAGTGAACAGACGCATCAGGTATTTAAAAATATTGCCGCAGTGTGCGAAGAAGCCGGTGGCAAAATTCAAGATTTAGTAAAAGTAAATATTTACCTAACAGATCTGAGCAATTTTGCCATTGTAAACGAAGTAATGAGCCAATATTTTAAACAACCATACCCTGCCCGCGCAGCAATTGGTGTACGCGCATTACCTAAAAATGTTCAAGTTGAAATAGATGGCATTATGGAGCTACCTTCAACTAACTAAGCCTGTTTAGAACTATAGGCCAAGCCTATAGTTCTCCCCCCTCCTTACTGCCAGTATGCTGTTTTTATTGATTTCTTGACTCAAATGTGAATTTCTAGCACTCTATTATAATGCTCTCCAAAAACTTAACTTTACATAGTAGAAAAGGATTAACTAGTGTTTAAGCTTGCTCATAATGGCAATGTATTACTGGATGTTAGTAAGCATTCCCCGCCTAATGCGGCGTTTATTATTGAGGCGATTAAAAAGTCGACTTTCTGTGATTGTAGAATCAATCACAATGCCATTAATGACTTTTTTGCGAAAGATAAACACTCGGAACCCATTCTAGTGGTCGCCACTCAGCAGGATGCCACGTTAGATGTAACAATTAGCGATGATAAGATGCGTGCCGTTGGTGAATTAACGCTCGCGCAAGGCGGTAAACTACTGAGTTTAGAAGAGGCTAAGGTGCAACTGGTAAAAGCACGGATCAGCAGAGGATATCGGCAAGCATTTTTAGAAGCGCTGTTACAAAAACAATTCGAGATGCCCCCAGGCAGCAAGGTAAAGGGCCTACTTGCCAAAGGCCGCTTACCCATTGATGGTCAAACGACCCAATTTATAGCCCAAGTAAAAACACTTAAAGAACGCTTAAAAACACCACAACTACTTGAAAATGGCCGCGTCGATATGCGCGATTTTGGTAAATTAGTGAGTGTACAGCCTGGCGAAGTACTTCTTCGCCAACAACCAGCCACACCAGGTAAAGCAGGCTTTACCGTACTCGGTGATGTGTTGCCCGCAAAGTCGGGTAAAACGCATACACTCGTCTCAGGCGAAGGTACTGAGATATCACCAACAAACCCACATGAGCTACTTTCAACCATCGCAGGGGTGCCCGTTGATATACATAATGGTATGCGCGTTGATGATATTTTTACGATTGCTGAAGTCACCAATAAAAGTGGCCATATTGACTTTGAAGGCAGCGTTATTGTCAGTGGTAATGTTGCGCCTGGGATGAAAGTAACTGCCAAAGGGGATATTACTATTTTTGGTACCGTTGAGGCAGGTGAGCTGATTGCCACGGGCGACATCACAGTTAAACAAGCCGGGATTGGTCACCAAAGAGCTGACGATAACTCATTATCTTGCAAACTAATTAGTCAGGGTGACATCTATATTACTCACGCACAATATTGTTATATAGAAGCAAATAATATTGTTATTGAGCGCCAAGCAAGCCACTGCGCACTGAAAGCAAAAGGTGTTTTGCAGATAGGCCAAGATGAACTTCCTAAGGGTAAGTTATTTGGTGGCGAAGTAT
This sequence comes from Pseudoalteromonas sp., assembly GCF_041613455.1. Classification (GTDB taxonomy): domain Bacteria; phylum Pseudomonadota; class Gammaproteobacteria; order Enterobacterales; family Alteromonadaceae; genus Pseudoalteromonas. Next base: position 6,886 of record NZ_JBFJHD010000115.1, read on the forward strand.
TAGACGCCGCAACAATTATTGCGGGTGAAATTGGCAATGAATCGGGGGCTAAAATGGTGATTAATTTAGCCGCATCCGGGGCTGAAATTACAGCTACTACCGATAGCTGTTTTAAAGAGCTTGCAAAAACAGACCAGCAACTTGATAGCTTACAAGCGGCACTAGAAAAAGCAGAAAAATTCAAAGATTTAGAAAAAAAGAACCTACTGCTGACTAAAATTGCCGCCACCCAACAGCACTACTGCAAGCAAGCAGAGCAACTAGAAAAGCGTCTTTCTGATCTGGAAAACAATTTACACGGCTTATTAAATGACGCCAAATTAACAGTAAACACGGTGCTGCATTCAGGAGTCGAAATTCGGATTTTTGATAAATTGCTCAAAACAATTCGCAGTTACCCGCCCTGTCATGTCAGCTTACAAGACAATAAGGTGGAATTAGTATTTAAAACCTCATAATGAATGAGCGCTTTTACACCTCGCTCATTCACATTATTAACAAAAGCATTATGAGCTATAACGTCAGCAATCATCTTAAGGGCGCCATTACAGCGCCCTAAAAATCACTTGCTTATAATAAACCAGCCACACTTTCATAAGTTTGCTTTGGCCACACCCCCACTTGCACTTGACCAATATGCTGCTTATGTAGCAACAACATTGCTAGACGTGACTGACCGATACCGCCACCAATAGTTTGAGGAAATTTATTTTCTAATAACGCCTTGTGCCAATCAAAGGCTAAACGGTCTTCATCTCCCGTTAGACTTAATTGCGCTTTTAACACTTCAGGGCTCACACGGATCCCCATTGACGATAATTCCAGTGCATCTTCTAAAACTGGGTTCCACACTAGTATATCGCCGTTAAGCCCGGTGTACTGCTCACATGTTGGGGTAGACCAATCATCGTAGTCTGGGGCTCTTACATCATGGCTAGCGCCATCAGCCAATGCGCCACCAATGCCGATTAAAAATACTGCACCGTATTCTTGAGCAATGGCCTTTTCCCGTTGCTTAGCGCTAAAATCGGGGTACATTTTACGCAACTCTTCACTGTGTACAAAAGTAATGTTCGCTGGCAAAAACGGCGCTATACCAAACTCATCACTGACAAATTGCTCAGTCTGTTTGATACCTGTATAGATGGCTTCAACGGTTTGCTTAAGAGTTGTTAATGTGCGCTCACTGTCTTCACAAATCACTTTTTCCCAGTCCCACTGATCAACATATACAGAGTGGATTGGGCTAAGCGAGTCTTCATCAGGACGTAATGCCTTCATTTGTGTGTAAATACCTTCGCCTTTTGCAAAGCCATAATCACCTAATGTCTTGCGTTTCCACTTAGCCAACGAATGCACCACTTCGTAACGACTATCTGTAATCGCTTTGACGTTAACAGCAACCGCATTTTCATGACCACTTAAGTTATCTTGTGTGCCATCTCCAACTCTAGCAAGGATCGGTGCTTGTACTTCTACTAAGCCTAACTGTTGTTCTAGTTGCTGCGAAAAAAAACGCTTAACTTGACTTATTTGCTGCTGCTGCTGCACATAGTGTGAACTCATAATAATTGGCCTCATTCCCAGTTATTGTACTTTCATAATACTGCGTAAAACTACGCTTCAATATGGTTATCGTAACCAATTAATTATTTAATTCAATAACCCACAACAAAAATAGCTTTAATGCATTAAAACCATTAATTAAGTGCTATAAAATAGCAATAATCAATAATTAAAGAGTGAAAAAACTATGGATAATTATCAAATCGACAATCTCGATAAACAGATCCTGCATGCACTAATGGCAAATGCACGTACACCTTATGCAGAATTAGCAAAGCGTTTTAATGTCAGTGCTGGCACCATTCATGTGCGCATAGAAAAAATGAAACAAGCAAAAATAATTACCGGTACTCAACTAACCATTAGCACCAAGCAACTGGGCTATGATGTGTGCTGTTTTATTGGTATCAATCTAAATAGTGCACGCGACTACCCACAAACGTTAATTAAGCTAGAGGCATTAGAAGAAGTAGTTGAAGCATATTACACCACCGGTAATTACAGTATTTTTATAAAAGTCATGACTCGCTCAATCGACCATTTACAAGACGTGTTAATTAATAAAATACAAGCAATCGAGGCAATACAGTCAACAGAAACCCTCATTTCCCTACAAAACCCAATTAGCCGTACAGTAATGCCATAACTACAAAAGTTTCGTATAATGGGGGAAAAAGAGGAACCTCATGCAACAAACTCGTTTTCAAAGAATTAAACACGTACTTGAGCGCCGCCAAACAGACCTAACCGTGTGCTTAGAAGATGTTCATAAGCACCATAACCTATCTGCCATTGTCAGAACTGCTGACGCGGTAGGCTGCCACCATGTCCATGCTGTTTGGCCAGAAAAGCAAAAATGGCTAACCAATAACACCTCGGGTGGCAGTAAAAACTGGCTAGAGACGCACCTGCATAAAAATATTGATGATGCAGCAGCGAGTATGCGTGCGCATAACCCAGAGGTACAAATTTTAGCGACCCACTTATCTGAAGATGCCGTTGATTTTCGAGAAATTGACTACACCAAGCCAACCGCCATTATTGTAGGCCAAGAAAAAACCGGGATCTCTGAGCAAGCGTTGCAGCACGCCGATCAAAATATCATTATCCCTATGCAAGGCATGGTGCAGTCACTTAATGTTTCGGTTGCTGCAGCATTAATATTATTTGAGGCACAGCGCCAGCGCGAGCTTGCCGGATTATACAACCGCGATATGCTGAGTGCAGCGATTAAACACCCGATGTATTTTGAAGGTTGCCACCCAATTATTGCAAGGCAATGTAAGCAAAAGAACCTACCGTACCCCGCACTTGATGAGCATGGCGAAATTGTTGCTGATGAGCAGTTTTGGCAAGCATTAAAACATACTTGATGCATATACAGTGTATCAGTACACTTAACTCATTAAATAATAAC
>NZ_JBFJHD010000116.1:0-9823 GCF_041613455.1 Pseudoalteromonas sp.
AACGAAGGGCACACCATTATTTTAGTGACCCATGAGCAAGAAATTGCCGACCATTGCCAGCGAGTTATTCGTCTAGTGGATGGCAAGGTTGTCAGCGATGTGAGTAAAGGCCAAGGAGAAAAACCACATGTTTAAGTTTGCTCTGGCTACGATGGAAGGCAGCAAAGCCGCATTTTCGGCAATTAAAGCCAATGCCATGCGCTCAGCCCTTACCTGTTTAGGCATTATTATTGGTGTGGCTGCAGTCGTTACTGTGGTCGCCGTGATGCAAGGGTTTACCAAGCAAATAAATGATCAGCTCGCCGATATGTCGCCAGACGTCACCACTATAAAACCTTATACCAGTATTGAGCTGGAAATGGTGGGTAAAAATGCCAAGCTCAGCTACGACGATTTTTTAACCCTAAAAGCGCGAGTAAAAGAAGCCGAAACACTCACTGCGCTGATGTTTACCTGGCGTTTTTCCGGCGGCGCCGAGTATGGCAATAAAAGCCACTCATCGCGGGTGATGGGTACCGAGCAAGACTACCAAAAAGCGTACCGCACTTACCCCGAGTTGGGGCGCTTTATTCGCGCTGAAGACGATGAAAAACGTCGTCGCGTAGCATTTATTGGTCCTTCCATTATTGAAAAGCTAAACCTGCCAAAGAACCCGGTAGGCGAGTACATTAAACTAGGCGGTGAATGGTTTCGTATTATCGGCGTGGCCGAAAAACAAGGCAGCTTTTTAGGTTTTGATCAAGACGATTATATTAATATTCCTATTAGCACCATGAGTGCACTAGAGGGAGGCAATACACAAAGTAATGTGCAAATTATGTTTCGGCTTAAAGACAGCGCTAACGAAGAACAGGTCCTAGCAAAAATTACCCGTATCTTACGCCAGCTCCATAAACTCAAAGACGGTGACGACAATGACTTTGAATTTGAAACCGCCGAAAAAGCGCGCGCCCAAGTAGATAAATTTACCGGCAGTGCTACAGCCATCACCGCCGGTATTGTCGGCATTAGCTTATTAGTGGGTGGCATAGGCGTAATGAACATTATGTTAGTGTCGGTAACGGAACGTACTCGGGTGATTGGCACACTCAAAGCACTCGGCGCTACGCCGGGCTTTATTATGCTGCAGTTTTTAGTTGAAGCGGTGGTGCTGTCGCTATTTGGTGGTTTAATTGGATTAGCTATTGGCTATGGTGCGGCGGCGCTTATTGCGTTTATGGTGCCAAGTATGCCCGATGCGTATATTCCGGCGTGGGCGGTAATGCTGTCGTTTGGTTTTACTTCATTAATAGGTATCGTGTTTGGCTTAGCCCCTGCAATTAAAGCCGCTCGGCTCAACCCAATAGATGCCTTGCGCTACGAGTAATCCCGCGCTGAGTAGCGAATATGAAGGCTAGCTGCCTCTGTGTTATATAAATAATGATGCTAAAATTAGCATCATTATTTAATACTGTGTTTAGTGTTACCAGGCAAGCTAGTGTATACCGCTGCTGCTGAGCTACAACAAATAGCGGCCGCTGTTAGTTAGCAATATAATCGACCGCCAAGGTATCGCCGGGATTCAGTCCAGCAATAACGTGTTGCTTAGTGCCAATCATGTCACCTAAACGCACAAAGCGGCGCTCTATTTGTGCATTGTCACTATTAATTACATACACCATATTTAACTGGCCAAATTCATGCACCCAGTTGCGCTCTACCAAAACCCCTTGTTCATTGGCTAAGGGTAAGGCTAATTGCGCATACAAGCCGGGCATCACCCCTGCAGACGCATCAAAATCTAAGCGAATTAATAAACTACGCGCATTACTATCGGCAACCGGTACAATTTCGGCCACCGTGGCTGCTTTTGTTAAATTAAGCGCTGGCAATTTTATTGTTAAGCGTTGCCCTAGCTGCAATTTAACCGCTTGCGATTCACGCACATTAAATTCAACTTGCAGCTGCTGCGGATTATAAAGCCCTATTAACGCCTGCCCCGGCGTAACGGTATCGCCGGGCTCAACTAAGCGCTCTACCACAACCCCTGAAATGGGCGCCGTAATACGGGTATACCCCAGCGCCACCTTAGCTTGAGTATGTTGCTGCTTAGCGGCAATTAAATTAGCCGATAAACTGTCAAAGTTCGCTCTGGCGTTATCTAACTCACTTAACGACACTAAGCCTTGCGCATAAATACTTTCAATACGCGTGAGCTGCTTTTGCGCTTGCGTTAACGAGGCTTGAATTGCATTAATTTGCGCGTCACTTTGTGCTAATTGCGCTTTAAAGTCATCTTGTTGCAAGCTAACGAGTAAATCACCTTGGTTTACTTTATCCCCTGCGCGAACATTTAAACGCTCAATTTGCGCCATAACCCGCGATGAAATTTGCGTGTTTTGTTTCGCAATAATACTGCCCGGTACCCATTCGCTACGCGCTATCTGTTGTAGCTCAACGCTCACCCGCTGACCTTGGTAGTCATTAGCCTTGGCCGCTTTTAATCCAGCGGCTTGTTTATCAGAAAAACTCCCCGCCATATACAACACGGCAACAATCACCACGCATAACGCGAGTAACGAGCCAACTAGTTTTGATTTACCCTGCATGCGCTTCTCCCACGCTATTTTCTGTGTTTGCAAACACTAAGTAATAAACAAGTGGCACTACAAATAACGAAAACAATGTAGAAGCCACAATGCCAAAAATAATCGCGATGGCTAAACCACTAAATACCGGATCTAGGGTGATCACTAAGTTTCCTAATAAAGTGGTGCCTGCGGTGAGTAATACGGGACGCATACGAACCGTTCCCGCAGCAATTAATGCTGCTTTTATTGCCATGCCTTGAGCACGCGCTTGGTTAATAAATTCAACTAAAATAAGTGAATTACGCACCACTATACCGGCCAGTGCAATCATCCCTATCATGGCTGTGGCGGTAAATAACACCGGCTCGGGCGCGCCGCCAATGCTGCGCTCACCAAATTGATTCAGCAACCAAAAGCCGGGCATGATGCCAATCACGGTCAGTGGGATCGCCGACATAATAATAAGCGATAAGCTCACCGAGCGTGTTTGAATGCGTAAAATAATAAAAATGGCACTTAGCGCAAATGCAAACGCGATGCCCATATCTCTAAATACATCGATGGTAATACGCCATTCCCCTTCACCGCTAAAGCTGGCCTGGGTGCCGTGTGGTAATTGCCAAGGTGCGGTGCCACCATTATTAAAAAAGTGCCGCGCTAACCAAGGTGTTTTTACAAACTCGCTGGGGGAAGCATTTAAATCAGCGCTTACATCGGCAATGATTGCCGCCGGCGTTCTGCCATTGAGTTCAGCCATTACATAAATCACTTCGCGCTGATCTTTTCGCATAATCGTTGGCGCTACCGTTAATTGCGTAAATTCACCCAGCTCAGAAAGCGCAACTAAAGGCCGCGGCGCACTGCTTAAGCCAAATTTATTGGCACTTTTAGCCAGCTCTCTGTCGCCTCTTAGTTGTAATGCGAGTAATTGCGTTAGCTGATTGCGCTCGCTATACGCAAGCTGCAGTTTTATTGGCACCGGCTGTGTTTCGTTACTCACATAGAGCTGCCCTACGGTTTGCCCTTGTGAAGCAATACTCAGTGTTTGCGTGATATTTTCGGTAGCAATAGCACTTTGCGCGGCTTTGGTTTTATCACTAATAAAACGCAGCAACGGCGCAGGGGCGGTCATAGACGTATCAACCTCTACCACATGCGGCTCTTGCTTTAAACGCGTTGCCACTTGCTCTGCAGCTAAATAATGCGTTTGCCGATCAACAAAGGTATCTCGATACACCTCGGCCACTAAAGTACTTAATACCGGCGGACCTGGTGGCACTTCAACCACTTTAATCACAATGCCATTTTTTACTAATGGCGCTAACTGTTTACGCAAGCGCATGACCACAGCGTGTGATTGATGCTCGCGTGCTGTTTTATCTAGCAATAACACTCTGAGCTCTGCTAAGTTAGCGGCTTCTCGTCGATAATAACCACGCACCATGCCATTAAAATCCATACTAGAGGGCTGGCCTACATACGCCGCTATTTCACTCACCTCGGTTAATTGCCACGTGAGCGTTTGCACTTGTCGAGTAAACGCGGCTGTTTGTTCTAAATTGGTGCCCTCTGGCATATCAATCAGTACTTGCAGCTCACTTTTATTATCAAACGGCAACAACTTTAGCGGCACTAATCGCATGACCGGCAACATGGCACTAATAATAAATAACCCTAGGGTGATCCACAGTACCCATTTAGCCCGTGACTTTGAAGCCAATAACGGTGACAGTAAACGCTGGTATATACTGGGCTTATTACTCGTTACCTGCACTGTATCCGTGTTTGGTTTTAGTAACTTCATTGCCAGCCACGGGGTGACCAAAAACGCCACTAAGGTAGATACCATTACACTCACAGGAACGTTAAATGCCATGGGCGCCATATACGGCCCCATCATGCCAGTAATAAAGGCCAGCGGAATAAACGCCACCATAATTGTTAAAGTCGACATCAGCAGTGCAACACGAATCTCGCTCATGGCAGCGACTATCTGCTGTTTTTTATTACCTTTGTTATTGATGAAGCGGCTAATGTTATCGATACCTGTGATCGGATCGTCAACCAACAAGCCTAACGATAAAATTAACGCAAATAAGGTCACGCGGTTAATGGTGTAACCAAACGCAAAATCCAGTGAAAGGGTAATGCCATAACAAATGGGCACGGCAAGTCCAACCACAATAGCTGGACGCCACCCTAAAAACACCCCAACAAAGATCACCACAGTAAATACCGCAAACACTAAGCTTGAGGTTAAGTTATTCACTTTTTCGTCGGCGGTTTGGCCATAATCACGCAGTACTGAGTAGCTTATTTCTGGTGGCAGTAACGTTGTTTTTAGCTCGGCCATCATGCGATGCACATCAGTTGCCACCGCAACTGCGTTAGTGCCTGCTTGTTTGGCAACACTCAGCGTGACCATAGGGTAATGTTGCTGCTCATTTGACTGCGCCAGCCATTGATAGTTTTGCGCTTCAGCGGGGCCATCACTAACTTGAGCAACATCGGTTAAATAAACACTTTTACCATTAACCACATTAACAACGAGCTGCTCAACCGCCGCTTTAGTTCTTAAAACATCACCCGCTTGCAAAGTTATTTGCTGCTGGGCATTCACTACATTGCCTACTTCGGCCAGTTGGTTAGAGACGCTAAGCGCATAATACACATCATTTAAGGTTGTTTGGTGCGCCGCCAATGCAGTGGCATTCAAATTAACGGTAATGGCACGGTTACGCCCAGCAATGACCTTTACTTCGCTGGTGTCTGCGATGCGCTGTAAACTACTGGCTATTTCGTTAGCAAAGCGCGTTAATTCATAATCACTATAAAGCTGAGCGTCTGTGCTATAGAGCCCCAACATCACAATAGGCACATCGTTGACTTCTACGGGGCGTATTTGCCAACTGTTAATAACCGGGCTCATAGTGTGTTGATAGCTATAAAGCTTCGCGTAGGTATCAAGTATCGCTTGTGCGCGGTCGTGCCCTACTTCAAAGCGTAATGTCACCACTGCAGCGCTACTTTGTGTGGTTGAATATATGTGTTTTACCCCACCGAGCTGCGCCAGTAGCTTTTCTAAAGGCTCAGTGACTAAGCGCGCCACTTCGGGGGCTTCTACATTGGGTGCTGATACGTAAATGTCGAGCATAGGCACCACTATTTGTGGTTCTTCCTCGCGCGGAGTTTGTTGCAAAGCAAATAACCCACATAGCACCGACAACACAAAAATAATAATTGGAAGGCGACCTTGCAAACTACGTGTTATAGCGTGATCAATCATATTCATGTGTTATTCCTTACAAAACAACCCATATAACGTTGCCAACAAAGTAACAGCGTCGTCATTAATAACTCGATAATAAATGGTTTGGCTTTCGCGACGCGTCGCCACGATGTTAGCTTTACGCAAAGCGGCCAAGTGCTGAGATAGCGCTGACTGTGCCAGCGGTACTGCTTCATTCAGCTGCGATACGCTCATTTCGCTGTTTTGCAGCGAACATAAAATCATCAAACGATTTTTATTAGCTAAAATTTTTAATAGCTGCTCGGCTTGCTCTACATTGGCAGTCATGGCAGTAAAATCGATATTCATACGGTGCTCTAATACTTAATTTATGCATTAGTATAGATGACGATAATAGTCACGTCCAATATTAGATCTTGCTAATGTATAAAAATCTAATATAGTAACTATACTATTCACTAAGTAGTAACTAACGATGAAACTAAATAATGCATTACGACTCATTGCAGGGTGTATGATTGGGCTATCTATTTTATTGCAGCTTTTGCATGACCCAAGATGGATATACTTTACTGGCTTTATTGCACTGAATTTGATGCAATCGGCTGTGACCAATTGGTGCCCAATGATCACCTTATTACGTAAACTTGGCTTTAAGGAATAACTTATGCTTACCCCAATTCCCGACTTATTAAAAACCATTATCCCTAACCAGCGCCGTATTGACGCCCAACAAGCAAAACAAGAGCTTGCAAGCAATAAAGGGTTACTCATTGATGTACGCGAACCGGCTGAACATGCCGCGAAAGCAGCGCATGGAGCAATCAACATTCCGCGTGGCTTACTGGAAATGAAATTAATGGAGCTGGAAAAAGACGCCTCACGGCCGATTTACTTACACTGCGCCAGTGCTGCTCGCGCCACCTTAGGCGCCGAAGCACTAACGCGGGTTGGCTACGAAAATGTCACTGTGATCACCTGTACGGCTGAAGAAATATGTAAGGCGTTTTAACCATCAGCGGGTGACGTATTACCACTAAGCACTCATTGTCAGGTGAACAGTGAGTGCGCTCGCCGAGCTTGGTTTAAATGCAACCACACCCAAGCAGCTATCGCTGCTGCGTTGCATCAGCGCAGGCATATACGTAACCAATTCACTTATCATCTTTACATTACGACAAACTTTCATACAGTAACTTACAACACTGGTTTTCGATTACCGTTAAACTTGCTTATTAAATTACGATACAACTTTATAGCTACTAAAACATGAAACAACCATTACCCATATTGCTCAGCACCTTACTTGTTACCACCTCAGCTGCTTATGCTGACTCGCCATGGTCTGTGGCGGGCGGCGTGATTGCCGTTGATTCGCCCTATGCTAATACCGACACGAAAGTGATGGCGTTACCTATGGTGAACTACCAAGGTGAAAAGCTAACGCTACGTGGCTACACACTCGACTATACATTACTACAACAACACGGCTTTAGCTGGTCTGCCACGTTAGCACCGGGGCAGTTTTTTGACTCATCCGACTCCGACAACCCTGCCATAAAAGCACTTAATGAGCGCAAAATGTCATTATACGCGGGAACGAAAGTAAGTTACGCCGCAAATTTTGGCCGCCTCAATGCAAGTGTAACGCATGATATACTAGGCCACAGCGATGGCCTGAAGTTTAATGGTGACTACAACTACAGCATAATCTTCAGCAAAGAGTTAATACTTACCCCGTTTATAGGCGTGGTGATTAATAGCAGTAAAGTATCGAATTACTATTACGGTGTAGCCGCTGGCGAATCAACTAGCTATGCGCCCTACCAACTCGGTTCAACCGTGAATTATAATGCGGGGCTGCTATTACGTTATCAACTGAATAAAAATTGGCACCTGAATGGCCTTGTTAAATATACTCAGCTAGACACTGATATTGAAGATTCACCAATTGTCGATAGCGATAATATTGCAACCACCATGCTATCTGTAAGCTATCAGTTTTAACGTATGCATCATTAAAAAAGCCGAGCAATTAATGTTCGGCTTTTGTTATGTTCGCTGAGTAAAAACAATGACTACAAGCTCACCACCACGCGAATAGCCAGCGCAATAAATACCGCACCTAATAACTTATCAAGCCAGACATTTTGCTGGTTAAAACCAAAGCGGTTTTTAGACACCTCGGTCAGTAATGCCACCAGCAAGTACCAGCCAGTATCAATAACCAGCACCGTTAGGCACATAATTATCCCTATGCTTAAGGTTAAGTTTTCTGGGTCAATAAACTGCGAAAATAATGCTAAAAAGAAAATCGCCAACTTAGGGTTCAAAAACGCAATAGCAAAGCCATCTTGCAAGGCGGTTTTACTACTTACCTCACTGTGCTGCACTTGCAGTTCACTACCGTGCGCTTTAGCGAGTAAAATTTTAATCCCTAAATACGCTAAATAGGCAGCCCCTAAATACACCAACATTTGATAAACAGTAGGAAACTGCAGCATCAACGCCCCTAACCCAAGTAAGGATGCCGCTGCATACAACCCCACGCCTAGGCCATGACTTAATGCCGCCAGCATGCCATTTTTCATGCCACCACTTAAGGTATGCTTTAATACCACCGCCAAACTAGGCCCTGGCGACATCGCGCCCATCATGCACACAACTGCTAAACTCAACCACACCGATAAAAGCATTCACTACCCTTCTAATTCATTGTTTTCTATTAACAACGCATACGCCGTTATCTGCCCTTGAAAGCCCGTTGCCGTGGTAACGTTTATAACTCGCCAGCCTTGTTAGTTTAATTGATAGATACGCGTGTTCAATGCATCTACATCTATGCCGTGACTAAAAAAGCCGCGCTTTTTAAATTCAACTATTTTTTGCATTAGCTATCATCCAGTTTATAAGCTGTAGTCAAAATCGTAATAATGAATACCTTGCTCTACGCGAATTTTCATACTGCCCGTTAACCCCATCAGCTCGCCGGTGCCTGAGTCGGGAATAACGGTTAATATTAAACTGTCTTTGCCTTTATCCATAGTGCCAAAGTGCTGCAGAACAAAGCTGCCTTTTTTGCCTGCAAGCTCGCCTATCACTTGTTCTATTGCAACATAACCCGCACTGCCTTGCGTGGGCGTCATGGCACTTAGCATTTCCCCTTGGCTGGTAGCACTAAGCGCGCCATTAAATGTTTTATCTATCGACATGCGGCCTAAGTTAATGCCATTTTGGCCGCTTGCGTAGCCTTCTATTGGGGCTAGGTTTACATTAAATTCTCCACTTACGGTTGCTGTAGTCATAACCTTTCCTTATTGATGATTTTAACACTATTGATTTTTATTATCTTAGTGCCATATCTATACCTTAACCTTTAAAAAGAATCCACTATGTCAAAAACAACGCCTAAGCCCGAAAAGGCCGCCTTTAGTAGTTTAATTCCTATCTTTACTTTTATTAAACCTTATAAAGGCGTGGTGACTGCGGCGCTCATTGCATTACTCGTTACTGCTGGGGTTAACCTGTCATTGGGTCAAGGGGTTAAATTTGTCATTGACCATGGTTTTATTGCCGGCTCGCAAGCTCAGCTACAGCAAGCTGTGTTGGTACTTATTGGCTTAATTAGCTTATTAGCGGTGGGCACCTTTAGCCGCTTTTATTTAATGTCGTGGATTGGCGAGCGCGTCAGTAACGATATTCGTAAAGCGGTGTTTAACCGCATTGTTACCCTGCACCCTAGTTACTTTGAAGAAAACCGCAGTGGCGAATTAATGTCGCGACTGACCACCGACACCACCTTGCTGCAATCTATTATTGGCTCTTCTTTTTCTATGGCACTGCGCAGTGCGCTGATGCTAATTGGCGGCTTGGCGATGTTACTGTTCACCAATTTAAAACTGACCTTAGTGGTGGTGGCGTGTGTCCCCTTAGTGTTAGTGCCTATGCTGGTGTTTGGCCGTAAGGTGCGCAAACTAGCCAGCTCGAGTCAAGATGCGATTGC
>NZ_JBFJHD010000117.1:0-9707 GCF_041613455.1 Pseudoalteromonas sp.
ACGTGCACGTGCGACAACGCCGCGTTTAACTCTTGCCATTTCTAAAAACCCCTATTAAGCGAACGGTAACATACGTGAAACTAGACCATGGTCATTTTTATGAACCATCATCTTAGGACGTAGGTGTAACTTACGCTTAGACGTTTTCTTAGTCAGAATATGACGAAGATGCGCTTGTTTACGCTTGAAACCACCAGAAGCGGTCTTTTTGAAACGCTTAGCTGCGCCTCTGTGACTTTTTAGCTTGTAAGCCATTGCAATAACTCCAATTGTATTGCTTTAAAATTAGTAAGCAGGCGTGAGATACACTGCTATAGCTCCACTTTGAGGCCTAACTTACTGCCAATTTCCGGTGAAAACTCAGTATAAATACCGCAGTCTTACTTTAAAACCGGTTAACTCAGGTGAATATTTACATATTACTTGCAGACCTGAGCTATTTTCGGTGCGTATTATCGCTTAAAAATTATTTTTTAGCAACAGGCGCCATCATCATAACCATTTGGCGGCCTTCAACGCGATTAGGGAAAGACTCGACAACTGCAAGCTCTTCCAAATCGCCTTTGATACGATTTAATAATTCAATACCAATTTCTTGGTGAGCCATTTCACGACCACGGAAGCGAATCGTAATTTTAGCTTTATCGCCAGCTTCCAAGAACTTACGTAAGTTGCGCAGCTTAACCTGATAATCGCCTTCATCCGTACCCGGACGGAATTTGATTTCTTTTATCTGGATTTGCTTTTGCTTCTTCTTCTGCTCTTTTAGTTCTTTGCTTTTTTCAAAGATGAACTTACCGTAGTCCATGATTCTACAAACAGGCGGCTCAGCGTTCGGGCTAATCTCTACAAGATCAACACCCGCTGCATCAGCCATAGTTTGCGCGTCTTTTAATGACTGAATTCCAGCTTGCTCGCCGTCAATGTCAATTAAGCGAACTTCTTGAGCTGTAATTTCTTCGTTAATACGATTTTTTTGGGCTGTTTGTTGCCCTTTCTTGCCGCCTCTAATAGTACGTTCCTCCAAGAATATCAATAATATAAGCGTGTAACTGGCTGTTTGCTATGCCTTACACGCTCGATTTTTACTGTCGACTTTTAATCTCTTCACTAATTTTAGCGACAAAGTCATCAACATTAAATTTGCCTAGGTCTTCACCTGTGCGAGTTCGTACTGCTACTTCTTGTTGCTCGACTTCTTTATCGCCCACAACCAGTAAGTAAGGAATACGTTTCAGTGTATGCTCTCGGATTTTAAAGCCAATCTTCTCATTTCTCAAGTCAGCAGTAGCTCTAATTCCAAGTTTATTTAATTTTTGTACAACTTCTTTAACATAATCCGCTTGTTTATCGGTGATATTCATTATCACCACTTGCTTAGGAGCAAGCCATGTAGGGAATAAACCGGCGTATTCTTCAGTTAAAATACCAATAAAGCGTTCTATAGAACCTAAAATAGCACGGTGTATCATAACTGGGGTACGGCGTTCGTTATTTTCGGCAACATAAGTGGCACCTAAACGACCCGGTAATGCAAAGTCTAGTTGCACTGTACCACATTGCCACGCTCTGTCTAAACAATCGTACAAAGTAAATTCAATTTTAGGACCGTAAAACGCCCCTTCACCCGGTAGGTAATCAAACTCAATGTTATTTAGTTTAAGCGCATCGGCAAGTGCTTGCTCTGCTTTATCCCACATATGGTCTTCACCAATACGTTGCTCTGGGCGAGTAGACAGCTTAACCACAATTTTTTCAAAACCGAATGTTTCATAGGTATCATAAACCATCTTAATACACGCTGATACTTCATCCATGATCTGCTCTTCGGTACAGAAAATGTGTGCATCATCTTGGGTAAAGCCACGTACACGCATTAAACCGTGAAGTGCACCCGATGGCTCATTACGGTGACAACAGCCAAACTCAGCCATACGCAGTGGTAAATCGCGGTACGATTTTAACCCTTGGTTAAAAATTTGTACGTGACCTGGGCAGTTCATTGGCTTTATTGCATATTCACGCTTTTCAGATACGGTGGTAAACATCGCGTCGGCGTATTTTTCCCAGTGACCTGATTTTTCCCATAACGAACGGTCCATCATCATTGGACCTTTTACTTCTTCGTAATCGTATTCGCGTAGCTTTTCACGCACAAAGTCTTCCAGTTCACGGTAAATGCTCCAACCATCGTTGTGCCAAAATACCATGCCCGGCGCTTCTTCTTGCCAGTGCCATAAATCAAGTGCTTTACCAATACGACGGTGATCACGTTTTTCCGCTTCTTCTAGGCGCTTTAAGTACGCTTTAAGTTGCTTTTTGTCGCCCCATGCTGTGCCGTAAATACGTTGCAGCATTTTGTTTTCAGAATCACCACGCCAGTAGGCACCCGCTACTTTCATTATTTTGAAGTGTTGGCAGAATTTCATGTTTGGTACGTGTGGACCACGACACATATCAACATATTCTTCGTGATGGTATAATCCTGGACGGTCATCTTTGTCGATGTTTTCATCCAAGATTTCAATTTTGTATGTTTCGCCGCGCGCGGCAAATACGTCACGCGCTTCTTGCCAGCTTACTGTTTTTTTCACTACATCGTAGTTGGTTTTTGCAAGTTGCAGCATCCGCTTTTCAATTGCATCCAGATCATCTTGCGATAACGAGTGCTCCATATCGATGTCATAGTAAAAACCATTATCAATCGTCGGACCAATCGCCATTTTTGCGTCTGGGAACAGTTGCTTTACCGCATGGCCGATTAAGTGAGCACATGAGTGACGAATGATCTCAAGACCATCGTCATCTTTAGCGGTAATGATTTCAAGGCGTGCATCCTCAGTAATCACGTCACACGCATCAACACGGGTACCATTAACACGTCCAGCAATGGTCGCTTTTGCGAGTCCAGGGCCAATATCGTTTGCCACATCTAAAGTACTTACAGGGTTTTCAAAGCTACGCTGACTGCCGTCAGGGAGAGTAATAACTGGCATTATAAATCCTTACTACAGTGGTGACACCTACAATGTATCACGTGTATTTTTAATTAATTAAAATGAGAATGACTCGACAACGCTTTTACGAATAAGCATTGACTATTTTTCGCCAAATCAGGCTAATGTAGATGCTGAGTCTGCTCAACTACAAAAAAAGATATTGTCGCGTGCTCTGGCGTTAATTACAAGTTTAAAGCGCGTTAAATCATCGCTAAATGGCTCAAAAACACACATAAATAACGAAAACCATAAAATTTAGCTAAATATAAAAATTCCTATTTAACGCTGCTGCTTACCCTCGCAATTTAACCACGGTTGCGTATAATAACCAGTAATTGAGTTATAGTAGAGATTCGTAATGAGAACATGTGGTGTAGAAATTACCGGTAGTGATGTACTACTTTGTATTTTAAGTAAAGATAATGACGTATTTGATATTCGCGATGTGCGCCAAACACGCTTTACCTTAGGTAACGGTAATGACACTGAAGTAATGCGTAAGTTTCAATTTGATTTTGCAAAATTAATGCAAGATTACCAAATTGACTCTGTGGCCATTCGTGAACGCCAACCAAAAGGCAAGTTTGCCGGTAGTGCTAAAGGCTTTAAAATGGAAACCGCAATTCAGTTAATTGATAACTTAGATGTGCGCGTGTTTTCAACCACTGAAATTAAAGAGCAAATTAAACGCAACCCTATTCCTATTGCGTTTGAAGATACCGGACTTAAAAAGTACCAAGAAAACGCGTTTGTTAACGCGTATGTCTACATCATGAAAAAAACCTATCGTAGCGACGAAATGTAATTATATTTTTTCGTTACATCAGGCGCGCACTTACTAGGTAAGGCGCGCTTTTTTTTGCCCTCAATTTACCGTAAAGCTCGCCTATTTCAGTTTCAACAACAAAGCTAAGACATTAGTCTAGTGCCCTTCCTTTTATCAACAAGATGTGTTTATTTATCACTCAGGTTACTCATTATAAAGACATGGAGAATGACATGAGCGTAACAAAAAAAGCGGTTAAAGAAGTAGAACAAATAAACACCCTGCCGCTGTTGCAAAGTTATTTTAAAGGAAAGCAAAGCATCCCGCTAACAGAGCTGACCATTGGCGATTATTTCGACAGCATTGTCGCTGGCAACCCCGATGCCTTAGCCGTGGTCGTCAACCATCAAAATATTCGTTTAACGTATAAACAGTTTCAACAACAGGTTGATCAATTAGCCATGGGGCTGCTGGCCCTTGGCGTCAAACCAGGTGATAGAGTGGGCATTTGGTCGCCAAATAATATTGAGTGGTGTTTAACCCAATTTGCCACCGCGAAGATGGGCGCAATTATGGTTTGCATCAACCCCGCCTACCGCCCCAATGAACTGCAATACGCACTTAATAGTGTTGAATGCTCAACCCTTATTACCGCAACCGAGTTTAAAGGCAGCCATTATATTGAGATGCTGCAAAGCTTGGCCCCTGAGCTGGCCCACTGTGAAAAAGGCGCGCTAAAAGCAGCGGCGCTGCCTAGCTTAAAAAATGTGATCCGTATTGGCGACAACACAACGCCCGGCATGTTTTCATTTAGCGAAGTCACCGCCCTTGCCAATGACGCCCAACAACAGGCACTTAATGCTGTTGCGGCCACGCTTAATTGTAACGACGATATCAATATTCAATTTACCTCAGGCACCACAGGTAACCCAAAAGGCGCCACACTCACGCATAAAAACATTTTAAACAATGCCTTATTCGTAGCCGATGCGATGCATTTTAGCGCGCAAGATAAGCTGTGTATTCCGGTGCCTCTGTACCACTGCTTTGGCATGGTATTAGGTACTTTACTATGCATGAGTAAAGGTGCGACAGCGGTATTCCCTGGCGATGCGTTTGACGCTAAAACCACCCTTGAAGTGGTTGAAAAAGAGCGCTGTACCGCGCTTCACGGTGTACCGACCATGTTTATTAGTGAGCTTGAGTTAACTAACTTTAATGATTACGATTTATCCACCCTACGCACCGGAGTGATGGCAGGCTCTACCTGCCCTGAGCAAGTGATGCGTAAAGTACAAACACTAATGAACATGCACCAAGTGGTGATAGCGTATGGGCAAACCGAATGCAGCCCAATTAATAATATTACCGAAACCGACTCCTCAATTGAGCATCAGGTGACCACCGTGGGCCGTGCGCTTGCGCATACCGAAGTTAAAATAATTGACGAGCTCGGCAATATTCAACCCATTGGACAAACCGGAGAAGTGTGTAGCCGAGGCGCCGGTATCATGCGCTGTTATTGGAACGATGTAGAAAAAACCAACGCCACCATCGATGACCAAGGCTGGCTTCACTCTGGCGATTTAGGGGTTATGGACAGCGAAGGGTTTGTAAGTATTGTGGGCCGCATAAAAGATATGATTATTCGCGGTGGCGAAAATGTTTACCCGCGTGAAATTGAAGAAGTGCTGTACACATACCCTGGTGTACAAGATGCCGCCATATTTGGCATTAGCGATGAGAAGTTTGGCGAAGAAGTGTGTGCCTGGATCCAACCAAAAGAAGGTGCAGCATTGGATGAAGAACAGATACGCTTATTTTTAAAAGATAAACTGGCTTACTTTAAAATCCCGCGGCATATTCGTTTTGTTGAAAACTATCCGATGACAGTCACTGGCAAGCTGCAAAAGTTTAAGATGCGCGAACAAATGCAAGCAGAGCTGGCCGACAGCGCCTTCTCATAACCCCTCACATTACACACAAAAAAGCTCAGTACCAACACTGAGCTTTTTTATTACCTAAACTGCCTAACGCTTACTACAGCTTGCTGTTATTGCAACAACGAGCCGTTAAACAATCCCTTGCTCTATCATGGCATCAGCAACACGACGAAAACCGGCAATGTTGGCGCCTAACAACAGATTGGTTGGTTGGCCAAATTCTGCGGCGGTTTCATTGGCGGTGTCAAAAATGTTTTTCATAATTTGTTGTAACTTGGCATCCACTTCCTCAAACGTCCAGCTTTGCATGCTGGCATTTTGCGCCATTTCTAACTGACTGGTTGCCACGCCACCGGCATTAGCCGCTTTACCTGGGCCATAGGCTATTTCCGCTTTAATAAAGCAATCAATGGCTTCTTTAGTCGACGGCATATTGGCGCCTTCGCTCACTAAAATACAGCCATTGCCTAACAACACTTCCGCGTCGGCTTGGGTCAATTCATTTTGTGTGGCACACGGAAACGCCGCATCGGCTTTAAAGCGCCACACGGCATGGCCGTCTTCGGGGTAGTCAGCGCGAGCAATATAAGTGGCTTCTGGGTAGTGTGCTTGGTATTGGCTTAAACAACCACGTTGTTGCTCTTTAAGCTGTTTGATCAGGGTTAAATCAATACCCGCATCGTGAAATAATGTACCGCGAGAGTCGCTGCACGACACCGGTTTGGCATTTAATTGATACAATTTTTCCATTGCATAAATTGCCACATTGCCCGACCCCGAAATTAAACAGCGTTTACCCGCTAGGCTATCATTGCGGTTTTGCAGCATGTAGTTGGCAAAGTACACGGCACCGTAACCGGTGGCCTCTTTACGTACCAACGAGCCCCCCCACATTAAGCTTTTACCGGTTAATACACCGTCATAACGCCCGGTCAAGCGTTTATATTGGCCAAATAAGTAACCTATTTCACGGGCACCAACGCCGATGTCGCCGGCGGGTACATCGGTAGTGGGACCAATATGGCGGTAAAGCTCAGTCATAAAGGATTGGCAAAAGCGCATAATTTCACCGTCTGAACGCCCTTTAGGATCAAAGTTCGCGCCCCCTTTTCCGCCGCCAATAGGCAACCCCGTTAGCGCATTTTTAAATACTTGCTCAAAGCCTAAAAACTTAATGATACTGGCATTCACACTAGGGTGAAAACGTAAGCCGCCTTTGTATGGGCCTAAGGTTGAACTAAACTCTATGCGGTAGCCTTTATTAACTTGAATATTACCTTGATCATCCACCCAAGGAACGCGAAACATTAATTGTCGCTCTGGCTCAACCATTCTTTCAATAATGGCTTCTTTTTGATAATTAGTGGTTTTTGCAAAAAGAGGTTCTAACGAGTCTAATACCTCTTCAACAGCTTGATAAAACTCACTTTGCGCAGGACTTGTTTGCTTAAGTTGAGTGATCGTACTGTGTATATAGTTCATAAGTATTCTTCCGTGTAAGCTATTTTTAAAATTTGACAATGAGGGTAAGTATGATTGTGTATTTTTTGAATATAAATCTATTTTTAAAATCATAGTTTTCATACACCTTACCACTACAAAGGCAGGTGTTGCACTCAATTCAAGTTGAATTATTTTATTGTTGTGCAAAAATAACACAGCGCGGACTACGCATCTTTATTCACAATAAGCAGATAAAAATACATAAAAAATAATCAAAAGCGCTGAAATAACTAAAAAGGAAGGTAATTACCTGATATTTATGTGAACTATTTTTGTTAGTAAAGCGTTAATCGCAATTGAACAATTTTAAAGTAACGCTGCAATGGGTTGAAAAATATTTAACTTAAAACAAACAATCAGCAAAACCAATACCGCAGCTAACACCAACAATAAATAAAAAAGCCACCTTAATGGTGGCTGTTTATTCAGCTGGCTGCTTAATGTTATTGACTAAACAGACGCTGTTGGACGATGCTGCTGTTGCAGAGCGGTTAAAAATAACCGTAATACCTGATTATTACACACACGGTAGTGTTTATTATCTACTTTACGCGAAAAAGCGCTCAACTCATGTTTACTCAGTGCAAAGTCCACCAAGGCTAACGTGGCAATCACATCCTCTGCTTTCATGTTTAAAGCAATGCACAGCTTCATAAAAATGATATTGTTATTTAACGTGGTTTCAGGCTCAGGCTGCTCACCCTCGCGTTTACCTCGTTGGGTATTGATAAAACCATTTAAGAAAATAGCAAACTCTGTATCACTTATTGCGCTAAAGCCTGCTTCACCCTCTTTGGTTAACCACGCCACAACCTGCTCTGTGGTGACTGTGTGCGCTGCAGATGCAAACACCGCCACCATGGCGCTGTCAGTTAAATTGAAGGTGTAGCGAAGGCGACGTAAAATATCATTATTTGTCAAAAGTAAGTTCCAGAGTAAAAAAATGCGCGCCAAACAATGTTGCTTGGCTTTAATTAGCCAAGCAGTTTAACAGAGATGCCGATAGCGCCCTATTAGTTTTTATATCTGTTGGTCGCGGATATGTGAATGCATTAATTACCCAGCACCTTCGCCGGATCGACCCGCGTTGCCTGCCAAGCTGGGTAAATCGTCGCCAGCACTGCCAACACAAAGGTAACAATCACGGTTATAACAATATCTTGCCACACCAATTTACTGGGTAAAAACTCAATAAAATACACCCCTGCGAGCGGGTTTTCGCCAAACAGTTGACTCAACCAATTAAATAATTCGCTAATGTTAATAGCCAATACCACACCAATAATGCTGCCTAGCAGCACCCCTACAAACGCTTGCGTTAGTCCTTGCATCACAAAGGTGGCTAATATAGTGCTATCTTGCGCGCCCATGGTTTTTAAAATAGCGATATTGCCCTGTTTTTCACGTACTTCCATGACCAATGACGACACAATATTAAAACTCGCTACGGCAATAATTAAAAACACCACAATATACACTATGGTACGCACCATCTGTATGTCTTGATATAAGCTACCTTGGGTTCTAAACCAGCTGGAGATATACACGTAATCTTCAATGCTTTGCCCCACCCGCAGCGCTATATTATGCGCAGAAAATACATCATCCACACGCAGTCGCAGCCCCGTTACTTGAGTATCATCATAACCCAGCGCTTGTTGGGCTTTGTTTAAGTGAATAAAGGCCGCGCTACTGTCTAAAGGCCCGCCCATTTCAATAATGCCAGCCAGCGTCAGTGAGATACGCTGCGGCGCTAATAAGCTGTGCCCTTTTTCACTAATTTTTGGGATCAGTAACGTAATAGTGTCGCCAAGGGCGGCATCGAGCTGGGTGACTATCTGTTTGCCAAGCACCACTTCATCAATCCCTAGCTGACTGACCAATTTTGCGCTGGTAAATTGATTGATCGCCGACACATTGCCCTCTAATGAAGGCTCGACGCCACGCACTTCAACCGCTTTTAATTGGTCTTTAAACTGTGCCATGCCATTAACCGCAATAAATGGCGCGGCGCCCATAACGTTTGGCTGCTGTTGTAAACGCTCTACTTTAGCCGACCAGTTGGCAATCGGCCGAGACGGGGCAACATATTCAACTTGCGGCACCACACTAAGTAACCGATGTACCAGTTGTTGTTCAAAACCATTGATCACCGATAACGCCACAATAAGCACCGCAACGCCAAGTAAGATACCGATCGTTGAGGCTTTGGCGATAAAACTGACAAAGCCGTTTGTTTCCTGGTGATGGCCTGAGTAGGCTCTAAAGCGCTTACTGATAAAGGCACTAAGTAACATGCTGCGACTCTTTAATGGTTAGTTTGCCATCGTCTAAATAGGCTATTTTACCTAGCTTATCGGCCAACTCTAAATCGTGAGTAACCACCACAAAGCTAGTATTTAAGCTGCTATTTAGCTCCTTGATTAAGTCGTAAATTTTAATCGCATTTTGTTTATCTAAATTACCGGTCGGTTCATCGGCAAGTACCAGCGCAGG
>NZ_JBFJHD010000118.1:0-9663 GCF_041613455.1 Pseudoalteromonas sp.
ATTACCTTAACGCCGCTATTTTGTTTCTGGTTATTTAAAGAGCAAGCAAGTGATACTGCAAGTAGCGCTAAACCGAACAAAATTATGGCCGCGTATCAGTCTATTGTCGTCAGCGCCCTTAACCATCGTTGGCTGACCATTGCCATCGTTGTGGCCACATTTAGCGCCTCGATTTGGGGCTTTCAATTTGTAAAATCTGGTTTTTTCCCAGCCTCAACCACACCGCAAATGGTGGTGGATTTTTGGTTACCCCAAGGTACCGACATTGAAAAAACCAAAAAAGATATGCTTAAGTTAGAATCATTTATTCAGCAACAACAAGGCGTTGAAGGCGTACAAACCCTAATTGGAGGAGGCGGGTTACGCTTTATGCTGATTTATGGCGCAGAATCGCCCAACAGTTCCTATGGCCAAATTCTGGCCAAGGTAGATGATTACAAAAAACTCGATGCCCTGTTACCTCAAGTACAGCGCTATATAGATCAGAGCTTTCCAGATGCGCAAGGCAAAGTATGGCGCTTTGTGATGGGCCCGGGTGGCGGTTCAAAAATAGAAGCTACATTTAAAGGGCCTGATCCAGCAGTTATTCGTGATTTAGCTGCCCAAGCTAAGGGAATATTGATTGAAGACGGCGGTGCATTGTCAATAAAAGACACTTGGCGTCAACAAGTCAGAGTCATTGAACCGCAATATTCGCCGATTAACGCACAGCGCGCAGGGGTTACTCGAAAAGCTGTGGCCGAGGCATTACAACAAAACTTTTCGGGTAAAACCGTCGGGCTATATCGAGAAGGTGAAGAGTTAATTCCAATCATTGTTAGAGCCCCGCTTCAAGAGCGCATTGATATTAATGATATTGGCAGTATTCCCGTACAAAGCCAAATACAGGGTAAAACAGTGCCTCTAGCGCAAGTAACCAGTGGCTTTAAAACCGTTTGGCGCGATGGTATTTTAAAACGTGAAGACCGAGTCTGGACCATTAAAGCGCAAGCCGATCCACTGCCTGGTGAGCTGGCATCTGAGCTATTTAGCCGTGTTAAACCCAAAATAGAGGCAATTAAACTCCCGCCTGGCTACACACTGGAATGGGCCGGCGAATATGGCCAATCGAAAGAGTCTAACGAAATGCTGGCAACAACCTTGCCTTTAGGGTTTTTAGCTATGGTGTTAATTGTGGTGGTGCTATTTAATGCACTAAAACAACCTATCATTATTTGGTTAGTAGTCCCATTAGCGCTGATTGGTGTGGTGTTTGGCTTGGTAACCACGCAAATACCTTTAGAATTTATGGGTATATTAGGGCTGTTATCGCTATCAGGGCTGTTAATCAAAAATGCCATTGTATTAGTTGATCAAATGGATATGGAAATACAGCAAGGTAAACCGCGCTACGATGCAATTATCGACTCGGCAAATAGTCGCGTACGCCCTGTAATGATGGGCACTTTAACCACGGTGCTTGGGGTTATACCTTTGTATTTTGATGCGTTTTTCCAATCTATGTCTGTCGTTTTGGTATTCGGGTTGTTATTTGCCACCCTACTGACCTTAATTGTGATCCCCGTGCTTTACGCTATTTTTATGGGTGTCCATAAAGAGGAGCACAGTGCAGCATAACCATTATTAAACAGTCATTAAGCTGAATTTGGGCTCAGTAATTATTAGTCCAGGTTCAGCTTAGTTATTGCGTTAAAATCCCCTTACTTTCCCTCAGAGCTCATTTCACCCGTTATTGTATGACTGCTTTAACGAGACGTTCATCAGTAATCGTTTAAATGTGACAACTAGACCACCACAGTGAATAGGCGATAAATACTGCTCAGGATATAAGTAGCAAACAGCCTAATTACCGCTGTCAGCTTTAACGAGCTGGTTAATAGTGAAAAGTAGCAATCGCTGAATAACTCCGGCCACATCGCCTATTACTCAATACCAAAGCATGACACTAACTTTAAGGTGTCACACGAAACAATCAGCACCATAGCGTAAAAGGCTCTTTTTTGAACGATTTATAGTCAACAAAAAGTTACTATACTATACTGATCTATAACAAATCTTCAGGGTGAGGGACAACTTTGATACTCTATTCTATGCTGCACTTTATCACCTCTGAAGAGCATAATGCGCCCGTTATTAGCGCGCAATATGATCCCTTGTTAGTTATTGCGTCTTTATTTATTGCGGCATTTGCCTGTTACATCTCTTTTTTACTAATTAAACGAATAGCAAGCTTACAACAGCAGCAAGAAAAACGATTATGGACTCTGCTCTCGTCTTGCTTTTTAGGTTTGAGTTTATGGGCCATGCACTTTGTGGGATTGTTAGCCTATACCCTCCCTATAGCAACTCATTTTGATATCACAATTACCCTACTCTCTATTTTGCCCTGTATATTTGCCAGTTATATTGTTATTTCACCACGTGTTGGCCAGCTTGATAACTTCTGGATCAGAAGCATATTAATGGGCATAGCGATCAGCATTATGCATTATCTAGGCTTGTTAGCAGTGACTATGCCAGCCCATGTTGTGCACGATGCTTGGTTATTATCAGCGTCCGTGGTTACTGCCATACTCCTTTGTGGTATTGCATTAAAAATCAATGCGCTACAACAAAAGTTAGCAGCTAAATTATGGCTAAAGTTACTCTTAGCCACGCTGATGGGCAGCGCATTAGCCTCGGTACATTACTTAGCCATGTTATCAATTAACATATTCGCCGCTAACCATACAAGCTACATTGCTGATCATAATAATGATGAGCTGGCGCAAATACTCACCTTTGTGGTGTTGCTTTCCAGTGTATTTTTGATCAGCTGTATGGAGCTACGCAGTCGTAGCTTATTATCGGCCAAATTGAAAGTGGTGCTTAATACCGTTCAAGATGCAGTGATCAGCTTTAACAAACAAGGGGTGATCGAGTTTGCCAATCCGGCTACATGTGAGGTGTTTGGTTTTGCACAACAAGATTTAATCGGCAAAAACATTACCTTGTTAGTGCCTGAAACAAATACAGAGTTTTATCAACTTTTTCAAAGTAAACAGGCCAATTATAAACTCAGCGGTAAAAGCCAACGATTAATAGGGCGTAAACAGTGTGGTGATAACTTTCCGATTACTGCAGCGGTCAGCCCGATCCGTAAACAACTAAATGTATCGTTTGTTGCAACTATCAAAGACTTAACCGATATTTATAATCAAGAAGCCTTTACGCAAACGGTATTTGATACCTTGCCCATTATGATTTTTGTTAAAGATGCCGAGCGGCTGTCTTTCAGCCATGTCAATAATGTGTGTGAGCAGCTACTTAACAGACCGCGAGAGAAAATAATCGGCTTAAATGACTTTGACATTTTTCCCGCCCAGCAAGCAAAATGTTTTATCAAAGCCGATCGCACCGTGCTTAACTCTGGCAAAGCGATGACGATTAACGAAGAGGCTATCACCGTAGGCGGTGTTACCCGCTATTTGCGCACTCGCAAAGTGACCATTAAAGATAATAAAGGGAAAATTAAGTATTTACTGGGTGTTTCCGAAGACATCACCGAGCTTAGAGCGGCGAAAATCGAGTTAGATCATTTACATCAGCGTATGGCATTGGCGGCCGATGCCGCAAGTATTGGTATTTGGGAATGGAATTTTAAAAACGATGTACTGATATGGGATAAATGGATGCATAAGCTATATGAGCTTGATGAGAACCAGTTTGTGGCTAAATATTCAACCTGGGAAGACGCTATTCACCCCGATGATCGCGACAGCGTTGCTGCTAAACTCGCCGCAGCCATTGCGCAAAAAAGTAATTTTCATGCTGAATTTAAAGTTGTGTTACCCAGTGGAGATATTCGCTTTCTTAACGCTGATGGCCGAGTGTACGGCGAGAGGATCATCGGTACTAACTTTGATATTTCCAAACGCGTTATCGCTGAAAATAAAGTGCTAAAACTGGCGCAAACAGATCAGCTCACAGGACTGGCAAACCGCACTGCACTGATTAAATTTGCTGAATTCGAATTTGATAGAGTAGCGCAGACGAGCTCTAAAATTGCCTGTTTGTATTTTGATTTAGATAAATTTAAACCGATTAACGACACCCATGGGCACTTAGTCGGGGACGCGGTGTTGGTAGAAGTCGCCAATCGGTTAAAAATCATAACCAGAAAATCAGATTGCATTGCCCGCATAGGGGGCGATGAATTTGTGATTATTATTGCCCAAATTGAAAATATTGCTCAGGTAGAAAGCCAAATTCAACGATATAGCCAAGCAATAGAACAACCCATTATATTGCAACACACGCAATTAAACGTCGCCGTCAGTATTGGCTATGCAATGTACCCCGATGAAGCAAGCAGTTTAGACGAGTTACTAAATAAAGCTGATGAGAAAATGTATTTTGCTAAACGTAATAAGCTCACGCAAAACAACAGCCAGCGTTGCCATCTTTAAGCTATTTCTTACACAGTATTGCTACAAGTGGACTTAGCGTTGAGTAGCTCTGTATGCGATATATTGCTGGTTGCAACCAGCGCAGCAGATACTGCACTTTATCACCGCCTTACATACTTCGAGTTAAAATCGCTAAATGAAAACCCCATTTCTGTGCTCAACAACGCATTTGGTTTAGTCCTTGTTGCATCCGTATTTTCAGCACGTTACTTGCGGCAATAAATAGTGCTAAAAGTAATTAACTATACGATAAAGAGCCTATAAATGACCCCCAGATAACTATATACTGGGGGTCATTATTAATAGGCTCTTTTGCTAACAACAATGTATTTGATGTTGTTGTTATCCATACAAATTATTGATTTAAAGAATAGTAACTATGACCTTAAAAAGTACAATTATTAACCGCGAGGCCTCACCATGTTATCGAAACGTATAATCCCCTGCCTTGACGTTAAAGATGGACAAGTAGTTAAAGGTGTAAAATTTAAAGGCCACGAAGTGGTTGGCGACATTTTAACCATGGCACAAGCATACAGTGAAGCGGGTGCCGACGAACTGGTTTTTTATGAAATCAGTGCCAGCGTTGAAAAACGCCTGCTTGATGTAAATTGGGTAGAAAGTATTGCTCGTCATATTGATATTCCCTTTTGTGTTGCCGGGGGAATTAAGTCAGTGGCGGATGCCGCGCGCGTATTGGAGCGTGGGGCTGATAAAATCAGTATTAACAGCCCAGCAATCGCCCGCCCTGAGTTAATAAAAGAATTACACGATGAGTTTGGCAAGCAATGTGTGGTAGTCGGTATTGATAGCTTTTTTGATGAAACAACCGGTGAATACTTGGTTTATCAACTAACCGGCGATCCTAATGCATCGAGCCGCACTCGTTATAAAACCGAAGAGTGGGTGAAACGTGTACAAGATCTTGGCGCGGGCGAAATTGTATTAAATTGCATGAACCAAGATGGTGTTCGCAACGGCTACGACAACCAGCAGTTAAGCAAAATTCGCAAACTGTGTGATATTCCTTTAATCGCTTCAGGCGGTGCAGGCAGTATGCAAGACTTTGTTGATGTATTTAAACAAAGTGAAGTGGACGGCGCACTCGCCGCCAGCGTTTTTCATAAAAATGTGATCAACATTGGCGAACTAAAACAATTTTTAATCGATAACCAAGTGGCAGCAAGACTATGCAAGTAACCCAACAAAACCAAGCTCAAGTTGATTTCACTAAAAGTGAGATGATCCCTGCCATTATTCAAGATGCCCGCTCTGGGGTTATTTTAATGCAAGGCTTTATGAACAGTGAAGCACTTAACGTAACGTTAGAAACGCAAAAAGTGACCTTTTACTCGCGCTCTAAAGCACGTTTGTGGACTAAAGGTGAGTCTTCAGAAAATTACTTAAATGTTGTGTCTGTACATACTGATTGTGACTACGACTCAATTTTAGTGCTTGCCAATCCCGCTGGGCCAACTTGCCATTTAGGTACCCAGAGTTGTTTTGGCGATGCTGCAAAACCAAGCCTGAGCTTTTTAGCACAACTGGAAGATGTGATTGTGGCACGTAAAAACGACGACCCCGCTAAAAGCTATACCGCGTCGCTATTTGCGGAAGATTTAAGCCGTAGCTGTCAAAAAGTTGGTGAAGAAGGCGTTGAAGTTGCGCTTGCCGCGATGAAGCACGATAACGATGAGCTGACCAATGAATCTGCCGATTTAATTTATCACCTTACAGTATTACTACAGCGCCAAGGCCTTGCGCTTGAAGATGTGGTTAAGTGCTTGCAAAGCCGTCATAAGTAACAGCAGCTAAAACACATTATGCTAGGCTCATAGTTGATGAGCCTTTTTTATTTTTTAGCTTTTAGTTGCGTAATTCATCTGTGGTATAGTGCGTGGCTCAATTAATCGGTTACTGTGAATTATGAAAAACTCTATTACGGTTGTTATTGTTGCGCTTACTTTAGTCGCTTGTAGCAGCCAAACTAATCAAACTACTTCAACTGCAAAATCGGTAACAACCACAGTAACACACGATGAGTGCAGCACCATAAATAGCCTAATAAGCGGTTATCAAACTGCTTTTCATGTTATAAAAACAGATAAAATAGCTCACCCGTTTACTCATCAATGGCATACGCAGACTCAGTTAATGGGTAGCAACTGCACTGTTACTGTAAATCAGTTAGAACAAACCAGCTACCAATGCAATGTACACCTTGAAACCCAAAGTGAAGCGGTTAAATCTCACCACCAGCTTGCTCAGCAGTTGCGCCAATGTTTAACACCACAGGGGTGGTTTGAAAGCCAAAAAGAAACCTCAGATACGATTTTTAGTAGCTTTGTGCTTGATGCAAAAACGCCTGCTATTACTCTATTTACCGCTCAAGAAACGAATGGTTTTTCAACTCGGTTTGAAATTGCCCCCGCGTTAGGACGTTAATATGCGCCATTTAAAACAACACTCAACACGCTCTAAGTTTAAAACGGACTGCATCGGTGTATGCCAGCGCCGCAGTGGCGTATGCACCGGTTGCGGGCGTACTAACGAAGAAATTTTTGACTGGATCATTCTATCTGAAGATGAAAAACAGGCAATTTTAGCCACACCAAGAGCTGATTCCTAAGCTGTTAAATAGAGGCTCAAAAAGTCTGAGCCTCACCATAATAGCAAATTTATAATAAGCTCAATAATTGTGAATCAGGTATGCCCATTCTCGGTAATAACGCTGGAGAAACTGCAAATACTTCTGGAATTTTACTTTTCAGCTCATCCATTTTTTTACGGTTATTTTGTTTATCATAAACATAGTATCTGAGAATATTTCCGTATACGTCATCTTTTGCACCAACCTGAGCTAGGGTTTTTAATGCTTTATCGTAATCAGCGAGATAAATGTAAGCTAGTGCTAAGTTATCAGCAGAACCTACATGAAGTTTTCCATTAAGCTGCTTCGACAATCCTTCAAGCTCTGCAACTGCCAGCTCATAACGTCCCAGCTGGATATAGGCGGTTGCTAGTGAGTTTTTCAAAAAAAATGGAGGATTACTACTCGGCTCATACCACCGTTCGTAAGCACTTAATATATCTTCATACTTATGAAGCTTAGAGTACACGTTCTCCAATAATCTGAAACTTTGTAATTTAATTTCATGCTCTTCAAAACCAGTCAGTTTATTTCTATTTAAATACCATTTTTGAATGCCTTGCGCAGCTTCATTTAACAGTTCAGGGTTATCACTTTTTGCTCCAGCAGCACTTTGAAGAAGTTGAGCAAGTTGTTGGTTATATTCTTCACTTTTGACAGCAGCTTGGTAAGTATTATTACTTTGTTGCTCGTTATCTGTATTACCATCTACAATTTGCGCAGCTGTCAAGGCACTAAAAGACATTGCCGCCGCGACCATAACCAAATATTTACTTTTCATTGTTTTTTCCTTGTTTAACATTTTGATTCTCTGAATATTAAAACTCTTAGAATGAGCAATATTCAAAAGTGGTGGGGTAAAAAAGTTATGCGAGCGTTGACCAGTTTGCTCTTGAAGTAGTAAACTGGCTAGATCTAATTGGTATTTACCTTTTAGCTTTTGCATACACAACTCATCACAGCTTAGTTCTAGTTGTTCTCGTGCTAAACCAGTTAACTTTAAACAGATAGGATTCCACCAAAAAACACTTTCGATAAAACAAATAAGCCATGTCCAATAAATATCGCCTTGCTCTAAATGAGTCACCTCATGTTGAATTACTGAGTTTAACTCTTCACGGTTTATCATCGACGACTCTAACCAAATAACAGGCTTTATTAATCCTGTAGCAAAAGCAGGCCCTGTATGCGTTGTTAGTCTTATTGGATAGCGGTTGTTAATATTTTCAAACTCAGGGCTTGGCTTTGAGTAAGTGTATAAATTTATTATAAATTTTATATACAAGCTCAAACGGACTAAAAACAATCCAAAACCAGTCGAAACTAAAACAATAAAAACAGTACTAAGTGATGGTATAGACTGCCAAATACTCAGTTCGCTTTGTAATTCGCCGCCCGTATTCGCTATTTGTGCTGTATTAGGTGTTAATTCCTTCGCTTCAGGGATCAATTGAGCCACATTTAAGGTGTAACGCTCTGTCCCCTCAAAAAATGGTAGCTGAGAAAAGTATTGCCAAGGGACAAACCAACACACTAAAGTAATCATCAAAAGATAAAAATTTAATCGTGCTGGTGCATTTTTTAACCCTTTTAAAGTAAGTAATACGCATAAGCTAATAAGTGTGCAGGTTAGTAAATAATCCATCATTACCTTCTCCTTTAATCTAACTTCTTATTTTTTAGAAGCATTTGTAAATATTCAATATCTTGATCATTTAGCTTTTCTTCTTTAATAAAATGGGCAATTAAACTACGAGAATTACCTTTAAAAAATCGTTGCATAAAACTAGGCATCACTTGCTCCGATAACGTATCTTGAGTCACGATTGTTCTAAAAACAATAGCTCGCCCTTCATGCCCACAGCGCTCAACAGCTCCTTTTTGTTCTAACCTATCAACAATAGTTTTCACTGTTGTATAGGCTACTTGTTTACCTTTTTGCTTATCTGCTAAAAGCACTTTATGTAGTTGGCTGGCAGTACAGGGTTCTTCCTGCCACAGCAGCTGCATAATATCCATTTCAAAATCACTAAGTTTCATTACGCCCCCTATTACTACAACTGTAGTTGTACTATTACAAATGTAGTAGCAAGTATTGTTAGTGTCAATATAAAATTTTTATATGAATAGAATATAGAGAGTGGAAATATAAAAATATTGTAAGGACTTTATATTAATAATTATAAATTATTGATTTATAATTATTAATCTTAGGAATGCATAAAAAGCGATAGCTAATTTCAACTAGCGCTTTTTATATTTTAAGATCTGCTTATGAAATAATTAGGTAATTACGCTTGTTCCAAGGCTTGACTGATATCGGCAATAATATCGTCAATATTTTCAATTCCAATCGACAAACGCACTAGATCACGACTGACTCCTGCATTTGCCAATTCTTCATCGTTAAGTTGACGATGTGTGGTGGAGGCTGGATGACACGCGAGCGACTTCGCATCACCTATATTCACCAGCCGTAAAATCATTTTAAGGGCATCGATAAAACGCGTACCTGCTTCAAGCCCGCCTTCAATACCAAAGCTTAAAATACCCGACGCTTTGCCA
>NZ_JBFJHD010000119.1:0-9640 GCF_041613455.1 Pseudoalteromonas sp.
GAGTCGCGCAGCGATATAGAGTGCAGCGAGTGTGAAGGCGTTATTTATGCACTGAGTAATAGTGAGCAAATGGGCGAGCTTAATTACGAAAAACTCGCCCAGTTGTCAAAGCTGTTACAACAGTAGCGTGCAGCCGTCAGAAAATATTAAAGGTTTTGGGCAACAGTTTTCAGGTGTTAGTAACCACCGCGCTGGGCTAACCTCTACCTGAAACCTATTCTTAAACCTAAACCCAGAAACATAAAGCCTGTTCTTAAACCTTACTTATGATATTCCAAGCAGGTTTCTACTTCGTTTTTAGAGCCTAAAATAACCGCCACACGCTGGTGAATGGCATCCGGCTGTATGTCTAAAATGCGCTCGGTACCGGTTGAAGCGATACCGCCAGCTTGTTCTACTAGCATGGCCATTGGGTTTGCTTCGTAAAGTAAGCGCAGTTTATTGGGCTTTTTCGGATCTTTGGTATCGGTTGGATAGGTAAAAATACCGCCACGGCTTAATACGCGGTGTACGTCGCCTACCATAGCGGCAATCCAACGCATATTGAAGTTTCTAGCGCGGGGGCCAGTGTCGCCCGCAATCAGGTCGTTAATGTAGTTTTGCATTGCAGGTTGCCAAAAACGTTGGTTTGAGGCGTTAATAGCAAATTCACTGGTATCTTCAGGAATGCTTACCAATTCTTGCGTTAATAAGAAGCTGCCTTGTGTTTTATCTAAGGTATATAAACGCGTGCCGTTACCTGTGGTGAGCGCCAGCATGGTTGATGGGCCATACAGTACATAACCGGCAGCAACTTGTTTATGCCCTGGTTGCATAAAAATAGTTTCGTCAGCGGCATCTGAGCCTTCAGGCGCTTCCATTATTGAGAAAATAGTGCCCACTAATGAATTAATATCGATGTTTGACGAGCCATCGAGGGGGTCAAAAGCAACAATAAATTTAGCATTAGGATCACCCGCCACAGTAAAGTCTTCTTCTTCAGAAGCAATCGCTTTTACTGTGCCCGACTCCAGTAATATGTCTTTTAACAGCTGATTAGACAGCACATCGAGTTCTTTTTGCGTTTCGCCTTGAATATTTTCATCAAGGGTTGAACCTAATACGCCGGATAATTCGCCTTGGCCGACACGAAATGAAATTTCTTTACATGCCGCTAAAATGGTGCGAATTAACGATAAAAGTTCTCTTGAACAGCCATCTTCAAGTAATACGGGTGGGAGTCTACGCATTCTATTTTCCTGATAACGAGTTTTAAACTAATCATAATGTGAGAGAGATTAGTTTAGAGCGCTGAAATTCGTCTTAAATAACTGTATTGTTTAAATTGCCCCCTATAATGGGACTACCTAACTGTACTTAAAACGCCAATAACAAAGATAAGATTATGCAAAAAATAAAACTACTAGGTTACATGTTCTTTACTGTGCTGTTGACTATGATAACTCAAGCGCACGCAGCAATTAAGTCTATTGATGAATTTACTGGGCAAATGAATCATTTTCCGGGGTACTTTTCATTCTACTACGACACCCAATATGGCAAAGTGTATTTAAAAGTTGATAAGTTAGAGCAGCAATTTTTATTGCAGCAAAGCTTGCCATATGGGGTAGGTTCGAACGACATCGGGCTCGATCGTGGCCAACTAGGCAATACCCATTTAGTGCAGTTTGAGCGCTTTGGCGACAAGGTGATGCTACGTGCGGTAAATACTTACTATCGGGCTAACACCAGTAATAAAGCCGAACAGCAAAGTGTTAAAGAAGCGTTTGCGTCAAGCATTTTAGCGGGCTTTAAGGTGGTGGCGCAAAATAAACGTGCGTTGCTCATAGACTATACGCCCTATTTACTCAGCGACGTACACGGCGTAAGTCGCACCTTGGCCGCTCGCGAGCAAGGTAATTTTAGCCTTGATGAATCGCGCAGTGCGGTCAATATTAGTCGCTCAAAAGCATTTTTAGAAAATACCGAGCTTGAAGCGGTACTGACATTTGCCGGCAGCCAACCGGGTGAGTTTGTTCGCCAGGTTAGTGCTGATCCATACGCCTTAACGGTGCATATGCACCATTCACTTATTAAGTTGCCAGACGACAACTACACCCCGCGTAAATTTCACCCGCAGTCGGGCTATTGGAGCATTGAACACAAAGACTATGCTGCGCCACTGAGCGAGTCGATGTTGGTGCGCTATATTCCGCGCCATCGTTTAGCGAAGAAAAACCCTAACTTGCCTATTAGTGAGCCGGTTGAACCAATTGTTTACTACCTAGATCCAGGTGTACCAGAGCCGGTGAAAAGTGCGCTATTAGACGGCGCCAAGTGGTGGGATGATGCCTTTGCTGCAGCAGGGCATAAAAATGCCTTTGTGGTTAAGGTGCTGCCTAGCAATGCCGATCCAATGGATATTCGCTATAACGTTATTCAATGGGTTCACCGTGCTACGCGCGGGTGGTCGTACGGTAGTTCGGTGATTGACCCCCGCACGGGTGAAATTATTAAAGGCCATGTCACGCTAGGTTCGCTTCGTGTACGCCAAGATATACTGATTGCTGAAGCACTTGCTGCGCCGTATTTACAAGGCAATGAAGTGGCCAAAACACTGCAAGCCATGGCACTGGATCGCATTCGTCAATTAAGTGCGCATGAAGTAGGGCATACGTTAGGTATTTCGCATAACTTTGCTGCTTCGGTGGGCGATAGAGCCTCGGTGATGGATTACCCACACCCGTTACTAAGCTTTAATGAGCAAGGTAAGCTTGATGTATCGCGTGGTTACAGTAAAGGCATGGGCGTGTGGGATACCCAAGTCATTAAATACGGCTATAGCGACTTTACCAACCAAGACGAAAGCGCCGCACTGGCAGCCATTTTGCAACAAAATAACGCCAAAGGGCTGGAGTTTATTTCAGATAACGACGCGCGAGCTCAAGGCGGCGCACACCCTACAGCGCACCTGTGGGATAACGGTGCTAACCCAAGCGAAGAATTATTAAGAGTGCTTGATGTGCGTGCGCAGGCGCTACAACAGTTTGGTATTCATAATATTAAAACCGGCGAGGCATTATCGCAGTTAGAAGAAAAGCTTGTACCGCTGTATTTGTTTCATCGTTACCAAGTGGAAGCCGCCGTTAAACTTATTGCCGGCGTTAACTATCAATACGAAGTGCGCGGTGAGCAGCCAGTAACCGGGGCTCAAGTGGTTGCCAAAGCGCAGCAGCAACAAGCAGTGAATGCTATTTTAACGACCTTTAAAGCCAGCAATTTGGCCTTACCAGAGTCGATACTTGCGCTTATTCCACCTAAAGCGTATGGCGAATATAAAACGCGCGAAAGCATTGTGGGTCGCACCGGTTTAACCCTTGACGCGATGGCGTTGCCAGAAGTGGCGATACAGCACAGTTTGTCGTTATTGTTTAATCCACAACGCTTAAACCGATTAGCGCAGCAGCAAGCTCGCAGCGAAAAGTTTTATCGTTTAGATGACTTACTAAAGCAGTTTTACCAACAAGTATTTAGTGCTGCAGTAGCGAATACCATGGCGGGTAAATTGACTCAACGGGTGCAGTTTTTAAGTGCTAAAACCATGGCTGAGTTAGTCACCAGCGATAGCGTAAGCCCTGAAGTACAAGCGCAATTGCGTTTTTATTTAACCAAGCTACAAGAGGACTTTAGCCAAAACTCCCTGCTGAGTAGTGCTACTGTAGGCGAAAGTGCATTTAAGCAATATTTAGCCGACCAAGTGGCGCATTTCCTGAGCACGGGTAATTGGCCTAAAGGCTTTAAAGCACTGCCAATGCCACCGGGTTCGCCAATATAAAAGGGCAGCTATCAGGTTTTAGGCGCTAGGTATCAGGTGTCAGGTATCAGGTATCAGGTGTCAGGTAGAGAACAGCCAAGTGCGAAGTTTATTTATTCGTAGGCGAGTAGCTTGCTGCCGCGCACGTAGTGCGAATGGTTATAAGTAAATTATTCACAAAGAGGTTAAGAGACGTTGCGCTTTAGAGAAGTAACTTAAATGTCATTAAGTTACTTCTCATTTCCCCTCATTGGCTTCTCTTACAAAGCCAGAAGCTGAGTGGTTTGCCACCGCGCTTTCTGCGTTACAAAATAAGCTTACAGATAACCCCCATTCTTGTCGTTAAACGCACGTACCTAACAGTTTGTTGCTTTACTAATCTAGCTTTTTACTGGCCTGTTACTTTTGCTTGCATAAAGTTGTTTTTTTGTTAATCTACAGGCCTTTATTTTAGCTGCATTGAGGTGTTTATGGCGTTGTTATCTCGCTCGATATTAGCGTTAGCAGTAGCACTTTTCAGCACTACGGCATTGGCACAAAAGCAGTGCGATGTAGAGCTTCGTCATGGCTTAATAATTACTGATGATGTTATTCGTATTGTCGATAAAGGCCAAACCCGCGTACAAATAAATAATAATAATCAGCTGTTTATACGTGGCTACTGGGTTGATTTAAGTACCGACGAAAGTAAAGTATTGCAACAATTTAGTTTAGGTATTCGTCAAACGGTGCCCGAGCTGGTTAATTTAGCCACTGACGGTGTAAACCTTGGGCTAAGCGCGATTGAACATGTAGTTGAAGGTATGACAGATAAACAGTCTGAAGTGCTTAAAACGCAATTACAGTACGTAGAACGCGCATTAATGGATAAATTTAAACGCGGCGACGACTTTTTCTTTATAGCCCCTCAATCCCTTTCTAAAATTGATGACTTTTTTACTAAAGACATTAGTAAAAAAATCCACTCTGCAGTTCATGGTTCATTGGGCGCGATTTTAATGTCGCTTGGGGATGCATTTAAATCACGTGAAGGCAATATTGAAGATCGCATGAATGACATGAGCCAGCGTATGGATATTATTTCAAAAGAAATAGATAAGTCGTTACAACTGAAAGCCCGTCAACTCGAACTCAAAGCGTCAGAGTATTGCGAGTGCTTAAATGCGTTAGATATCACCGAGTCGAAGCTACAAGCCATTGTTCCCGGTATGGTGAACTTTGACTTAGTGCAGATAAAATCTTAAGGGCAGGTTTTAGGTGTCAGGAAGAGATAAAACCTCGAGCCTCGTACCTAGCCCCTAA
The DNA here is from genome assembly GCF_041613455.1 of Pseudoalteromonas sp. GTDB lineage: Bacteria > Pseudomonadota > Gammaproteobacteria > Enterobacterales > Alteromonadaceae > Pseudoalteromonas. The sequence continues at coordinate 5,096 of NZ_JBFJHD010000119.1, forward strand.
TCTGTTTTAATGATCTGCGAAGCCCGCAATAACAACACCTAAATAGCCTTACAGTTTTATCTCTGCGGCGGTAAGTGGACGGTATTCGCCTGGGGCTAGGTTTTCATCCAGCGTAATATTACCGATTTGCTCGCGATGTAGCTCTACTACTTTGTTGTCTACAGCGGCGAGCATGCGTTTAACTTGATGATATTTACCCTCACAAATTGATAGGCGTAAGCCGTAGTTCGCCAGACGTTCGGCTTTGGCTGGGCGGGTTAAGTCTTTTTCGTTATGTAATTGCACTCCAGAGCGAAGCATGTCGAGTGATTCATCGGTAATCGGCTCTTGGGTTTCCACTAAATAGGTTTTAAATTTATTGTTTTTTGGCGAGGTTATTTTATGTGACCATTCGCCGTCATTAGTAATAATGACTAATCCGGTGGTGTCGATATCGAGGCGTCCCGCGATGTGAAAGTCGCCCATATTAGGCTCGTCAATTAAATCAAAAACAGTTTTATGCAGTTCATCGACATTCGCACTAACATAGCCCACAGGCTTATTAAGCATAAAGTAGCGTTTACCCAAAAATACTAATTGCTCGCCTTGAAAAAGCACTTCGTCTTGTTGCGTAATCTGAAAGTCGTGTGCAGTAATAAACTCGCCATTAACACTCACCTCTTGACGCTTAATACTGGCGCGTGCTTTTGAGCGCGGTAACTCTGCTAAGTGGCTAATAAATTTATCTAAGCGGCAAGGGAATTTCATTGGGGTTCACATTTTTAGTCGGCTACAATGGGGCGCGATTATAACGGATAGTGAAACACCATGACAGTGTCAAGCAGACAAATATTACCCCTCTATCACGCTAAAGTAGCCAGTGGAGAATTGAGCTTTGATGCTGCTCAGCATAACGCGGTACTCGCTCTTAATACCTTAAGTGAGCAGTTACAAACACGTTACTGCTGGTGGCAAAAAAAGCCGCAAATAAAAGGCATTTATTTGTATGGGCCGGTAGGGCGTGGCAAATCAATGCTGATGGATTTATTTTATAAAAATTTAGCCACCCATAAAAAGCAGCGTTTGCATTTTCATCACTTTATTGCCCAAGTGCATCAGCAACTGGGAGCACTACAAGGGCATAAAAATCCGCTGCAGATGATTGCTAAAAGCTGGGCCAAAACCATCAAAGTGCTGTGCTTTGATGAGTTTTTTGTCAGTGATATTGGTGATGCCATGATTATGGCGCGCTTGTTCGATGCGCTTTTCAAGCACGGAGTCGTGCTGGTGAGTACCTCAAATGCGAAACCAGAGCAGCTTTATTATAATGGCTTGCAGCGCGCGCGATTTTTACCCACTATCGATTTAATTAACCAGTATTGTCATATCGTTAATGTGGCAGGGGAGCAAGATCATCGTTTTAGATATGGTAAAAATAACCGTCATTATTTTATCAACACCCCAGCAGCCGAGTTTAAGCGTAAGTTTTTAGCGCAATATCCAACAGCGAAAAAACATGGCGAGCTGCTCGTACATGGCCGCATCTTGCCTTATTTATACCAAGCTCAGCATGCGCTGATGATTGATTTTATGGCGCTGTGTTCGGGCCCACGCAGCGCAAATGATTATATGTTGTTGGCGCAGCAATTTGAGGTGGTGTATGTCGCCAATGTACCCGCCATGGGGGTAGGTGCCACCGGCAAAGTAATTGTACACGGCATAGAAGACAGTTATCAGCGAGAAAAACAAACCTTAAACGAGCACTATTTAGATGATGAAGCGCGGCGCTTCATTGCGTTGGTAGATGAGTTTTATGACTGCCACAAGCTGTTAGTTATAAATGCAGAAACAGACATTGTCGCACTTTACCAAGGTAAAAAACTACGCTTTGAGTACGCCAGAACGCAATCACGGCTGGTCGAAATGCAAAACTGGTAAAACAGAGGATAGCGATCAGAAGTCAGAAAGTAGGCATTATCAAAAGAGTTAGGCAAGCCGTTACAGCCGCTAGGCACGAGGTTTTAGGTTCTAGGTGCTAGTTTTCAAACCTTAGCTGCCGGCTTTAACAAGCGCGGCAGCAAGCTACTCGCCTACCGGGAATTTAAGTGCCGAGCTTGGTTGTTTCCTTCCTAAATACCTGACACCTAAAACCTTATTTTTATCTCTTACTGATCGCTGATTGCTCTAAGCTGTCTTTATGCCTTATAGCCATTAGGATTATTTGACTGCCAACGCCAGGTGTCTTGCATCATTACATCTAGGCCACGCTCGGCTTGCCAACCCAGCTCATTACGGGCTTTTTCGGGCGCGGCATAACACGCGGCAATATCGCCAGGACGACGTGGTGATACTGTATAAGGCACGTCTTGCTTACTGGCTTTAATAAAGGCATTCACCATTTGCAGTACCGAGTAACCATTGCCTGTGCCAAGGTTATAGACTAGCGCGCCATTATTATTAGCTATTTTATCGAGTGCTTTTAAGTGCCCCAGTGCTAAATCAACTACGTGAATGTAGTCGCGCACACCGGTGCCATCTAGGGTGTCGTAATCGTCACCAAATACCGCTAACTGCTTTAATTTACCCACTGCAACTTGCGCTATAAACGGTAACAAGTTGTTAGGAATGCCGTTAGGATCTTCACCAATCAAGCCCGATTCATGTGCGCCTACCGGGTTAAAGTAACGCAAAATAGCAAACGCAAAACGCGCATCCGATTTAGCAATATCTTGCAGCATCATCTCCACCATTAATTTAGAGGTGCCGTACGGGTTAGTCGTGCCGCCCACGGGAAAATCTTCTTTAATGGGTAAGCTTGCCGGATCGCCATAAACCGTGGCCGATGAGCTAAATACCAGTTTAAATACGCCAGCATCACGCATTGCATCAACCAGGGTTAACGTACCTTGTACATTATTTTGATAATACTCTACGGGCTTGGCTACTGACTCGCCCACTGCTTTTAAGCCGGCAAAGTGGATTACGCTATCAATCGCATGTTTGGCAAAAACGGAGTCTAAAAATGCTTTGTCGAGAATATCGCCTTGGTAAAAAGTAGCCTCTTTACCAGTAATTTGTTTAACGCGCGCGAGTGACTCGGGTGATGAGTTTGATAAATTATCAATAACAACAACATCGCTGCCTTGTTGTAAAAGTTCTAAAACAGTGTGCGAGCCAATATAGCCTGCGCCACCGGTAACTAAAATAGTCATGAATGCTCCGTGGATCCCTTTTATCAATTAGTTTAATTTCACCATAAATTGGCAGGCTTTACATGCTTTATCTGATTTTTTGTTGTTTTTATTCGTCATTCGGCAAAATAGTAAACACACGCTATATTTGATTACATTTTGTGCATATTAAGTAACACTAATAGAATAAGATTAAGTTATAGTTAATAAACGACTGTTAAGATGAACTTACTGTGTAGGTACTTAAGTATGCCTACCCCAATAAACCTTGGTTTAATTGGCTACCTGTTGGAGAATGTTATGAATTCAGTAAAGAAAATAGCAATGTTAATGTGTATTGGTTTGCCTGCATTTGTACACGCAGGAGAGGCCATGGTTAAATGGCATGACTTTAATGATTATCGTGATGTACGGGCTACCAACCAAGCAAAAGGGTCGTATCATAAACAGATTGCTAGCAGTATTGAAAAACATGCCATTAAGCTGGCAGAGCAGTTACCAAAAGGCTACAAGCTTAACTTAGAGATTACCGATGTCGATTTAGCAGGCGACGTAAGCTATCGCGGTGCCAACGAAATTAGAGTAGTGAAGCCAATCCATTTTCCACAATTAACGCTAAATTATTCACTTATGAATGAGACAGGCAAGGAAATTGGCAAAGGAAACGACATAAAGCTAAAAGATATGAGCTTTATGGATAAAATAAAAATGGGGCGCGATGAATCGTTTTATTACGAAAAACGCTTATTAACCGAATGGTTTGGTGAAGAGATTTTGCCAAAAATTAACTAAGTTTTAGCAGCAAGCGTAGTGTAAAGCCCTGCTTATAGATTAGTAAACACTACTGGCTACTTAAAAGTAGCCAGTAGTGTTAATAAGCTTTGTAGCTTAATGACTGCCGCTTTAAGCTTTTCTTCATCTAGTCCATTGGTTGATAAACTTTCAACGTCGGCCGCAACATCAAGCACATAGGGCTTAAAGCGCTTTGCTTCGAAATTAAAGCCCGCGTCGGCTGCAAATAAAGACTTAAACTTACCGTGACCTTGCTGTTGTAATTCGTCGAGTTTTTTATCGGCATCGAGCGCCTGACGGTAAACAATTTTTAAGTTTGCATTGAGTTGTTCAATTATTGAATCCATGGTTTTCCTAAAGCTTTGTACTGCATGGCCGACATAATACGTGTATTGCAATTAAAAGTCAGGTTTTTAGCGCTACTGCGCTTTGACGTTACAATGACACAATAAACAACATTTAAGGTGATTAGTGTTATGAATATATCAGCTGGAAATTTACCAACCATGCCAAACGCAAACCAAGGTGGTGAGGTTTTATCGGCTGCTTTGGCTAAAAAGCAGCAGCTTGCAGACGGTGCGGC
>NZ_JBFJHD010000120.1:0-9558 GCF_041613455.1 Pseudoalteromonas sp.
CCAAAAAGACGCGCTAAAAATATCACTATGATAGTGGTAAAAGTGATTAAATGCCGCCTCATTGGCACTAAAAAACACCTTAAATTGACTCGGAAAAATATCGTTTGGCTCTATGTCAAAATACGCATCGCAGCTGAGCTCCTCCAAGCTACTTTGGGTGTGTGGTAAATCCCTAAAGTGGCAGTCGGTGAGTAAACAAATCTCATCGTAGTCATAAAACACCACACGCCCCCAGCGGGTAACGCCAAAGTTTTTCATTAGCATATCACCTGGAAAAATATTGGCCCCAGCCAGCTCTTTAATCGCGTTGCCATAGTCAAGCATCACTAGCTTAAGTGCGTGCGCATCACATTGATTAATGTACAAATTAAGCGGTGTCATTTTGCGCTCAACATACACATGTTTTAAAATAACGGCCTTGTTGGCTATCACTAAACTACTGCCGATTTGGTTTTTCATTTGCGTTAGCAGCGCGTCACTAAAGCGGCTTAAGTCAAATGCGAGGTATCTAAATTCGTGGGTGTCCACTAGCCGCCCCACTCGGTCGGCCTGTTTAACAAAATTGTACTTTTCTTTTACCTGCGCTTTAGTGGTAGTTTTTGGCGCACTGAATTTGTCTTTAATTACTTTATACACGTGATCGGAACCGGCAATGGTAAATACTAACATCACCATACCCGGCGTCCCCGGTGCGGCAATGTATTGACAGCTTAGCGGGCTATTTTTAGTAGTATCGACTTTATAGCGATAAAATTCCGTTTTTGCGTGTTTAATAAAACCGATGGCGTTAAATAACTCATAACGCTGTTTATGTGGCATTAAAACACTTAAATAATCGACATAACGCGCGGGTTGGTCGGTGTCGACCATAAAATAGCTGCGGGCAAAGCCAAACAATAAACTGAGTTGATCAGCGCCCATCATCACCGCATCTACTTTAAGACCTGCTGGAGTATTTAATACGGCGATGGCAAACGGCATATTATCGCCATTTTTAGCAATACAGCGACCAATTAAATAACACGCCTTATTTCTGTAAAAGTGTGACTGTGCATATTCAATATAGCCATCATTCAAATTCATCAGCTGATATACCTGACGGCATTGCTGTTTAGCCCCTTGCGTTAAGGTATATTGTAAGCGCGCTATATCCTGCTGTAAGTGACTAAATGGCACTCTAAATACTTGCTGATTAATGAGTGAGGCAATGGCACTATTAAAGCCATTTTGCAACGAAATACGCTTTACTAAGCCTTCATAAGAGCGCGGCTGGGTACGATATTTCGCCTTTAATACAAATAAATGCACAGTGCGTATTTTCCTGTCGTCCCAAATAGCGCCAAATGTGGAATTAAAAAAGGTATGCGCAATAGGTTCATTTTCATGGTTTTTTACCATGTCACCATAAATGTTTTTTGCCATTTGCCAGGTTTGCGCACAATTTATTTCGTTATAGGCAATGACGCGCACCGCGTCACTAACACTTTTCACTTGGCGCTCATACACTTGCAGTCGCTCGCGCATCGCACTTTGCACTGCATGGTATTGGCGTTGTTCAAATCGGCTTTGTGCGCCTAAGGTAATATTCAAAAACTGCGCAAACATAGACTCAAACCCAGCAAACACGGCGCGGGCTAGTTTGGTGGCAATCACCTGTTGCAATGAGCTTACTGCTACATTATCACTAATTTCATTGGGCATATTTACTGAGCTTATGGCGGCTATTATGTTTTAGTGGTTTACACTTTAGCAAGCACGCTTTAATTTAGGTAATTAATAGCGCAAATAAATGGCATTGATCCAATGAATATAAGAAATGTCGATCTCAACTTGTTAGTGTACTTAAATGTACTGATTGACGAAAAAAGTGTGTCTAAAGCGGCTAATAAGTTGGCGCTAACCCAACCGGCCATGAGTAACGCATTAAAGCGGTTACGCGATCTGTTTGATGATCCACTGCTAGTGCGCGCCGCAGGCTCAATGACCCCCACAGCAAAAGCGCTGGCGCTAAAGCCTGAAATAGCCGTATTGCTTAAAATGGCAGAAGAAATAACCCAGCCCAGCGAACAGTTTGATGCCAGCACGGCCAAAGTGACATTTCGTATTATGGCAAACGACTATTTAGAGTCGACACTGCTGGCGCCATTTATTACTGCACAACTGAGCAAAAACCCCGGCATTAACTTTGATGTGCTCAGCCCCAGTGATGTCAACTTGCAAGATATGGAAAAAGGCAGCATAGATTTAGCAATCAATCGCTTTAATGGCCTGCCACGGTCGTTTCATCAGGCCAGTGTCTGGCGTGATAATTACTGCTGCTTAACCCACCCAAATAATCAATTTTTACAACATGCAAGCTTAGAATACTACCTTAATAGCGAACACATTTGGGTTAACCGCGCCGGTTGGGGGCCCGAGTCGGCCGTTACCAACAAGTCGGGTAAGCAAAAATTAGGCTGGGTTGATGAAGCCTTGTGGCAATTAGAGCAAACCCGAAAAATACGCGTATTTACGCGCCATTACATGATTGCCAGTTTACTGTGCCAATCTGAGCAACTTATTGCGACATTACCACGGCGTCAGGCAAAGCTGCTCGCAAGTCAGAGTCATTTAGTGATAAGCCCAGTGCCGTTTCAGATTGTACCCATTGAAGTAAAAATGATCTGGAGTCCGTTATTACATCATGCGCCGGCACATCAGTGGTTACGCAGAGAGCTATTGACGTTTGCCAAAACCATTGCCGATAGATAGCGCTATGGTTGTTACAAATATGAGCGGCTACTTGCCTGTTAGCACATACCCATTGTAACTTAAGGAATATTTAATCAACAACAACTTGCCACTAAGCGAGTGGCAAGTTGTGTCGCGCAACCCCTGCTGTAATAGCGTTATATCGCTGTACAGGTTTCAATCGTGTCGCCGGTGCTGCCATCTGGCTGATGATGAAATAACATACCGCTAGAGCCTGCACCCGAGCCTTTTGTCCACCACTCATACTTGTCGCCTGTATAGCGTGCACCACTTGCCGATACGGCAACATTCATTTTATGTTGCGTGGCTAAATACTCAACAATTGTGCTATCAGTCGCTGGGTAGGTTACCGCGATGGTGTTGCCACTTTCGCATTGATAGTTATGTGTTAATACGGCTTGTGACGCGGTATCTTTAATCTCTTCTGCACTGCTTTGTGGTGATTCATTGCCACACGCGGTAAGCATTAAAGTAGTACAAATAATAACTGGAGCAAAAATTTTCATAGTCGTCCCTTTGCTGTAAGTGATTGATAAAACCCGTGCTTGAGCTGCAGAGGTATGTTTATTTTTAGCCGCTAAGCTACTCATAATAGCTAGGGTTACTAGCTATGCCACTGATGAAGTAGCGTTAACAACACTGAGTAATGTAAGGCCATCAGCCTTAATGCAGCCTTGCTAAACGCTAAAAATCAGCACAATTAAATAATATTGATAAAATCAATATCAGTTATTGAAAACAACAATTTCATTAATAATAACCTTGGCGCTACAGTGAAGTTAAGCCCACTAACTAAAGAGTAATTATTATGCAAACAACAGCAAGCTTCACGCAACAAGACGGATTATTTATTAATAGCCATTTTCATCAATTTATTCAGCAACAGTTATCTGTTCACGCCGAAATGGACAGTGCCGATATTTACCAAGTACTGGCTACTTTAGTCGATGAATTTGGCTGTACTTGTCGTAAAAATAAACATAACCCACATGATGTGTTAGACGTGCAAACATTACTTGATGCCTACCAGCATCATAATCATCCCTATTGCCATGTTGACGCGCAAACCACTGAAGCGGTACTTGACGAACATTGCTGCCAAGTGCCGGCCATTATTGTGGTTGCACTGATGGATACGCTGAGCGGCACTTTCAATACCGATCAGGACGCACATGCGCTGTATCATCGTGCGGCGCAGTTAACTAATCGTGCATGTACCCATCGTGCCAGTATTGCTAACGTCTCTGCAGCTTAATAATGGATGTGTTTAAAAATGCTCGATGATCTTTTGTGCAAAACCTGTACAACTTAAGGTCATCGAGTTATTGGATGTTGACGCTAAATCGAAAGTGACATGTCCCGACGCTAAACACTGCTCTAAGGCATTTTCAATTAAATCTGCCGCTTCAGGCCACTGCATAAACCTCAGCATCAACACGGCACTTAAAATACTGCTACTCGGATTGGCTTTATTTTGCCCCGCTATACGGGCAAAAGTTCCATGCGTGGGCTCAAAAAAAGCAACTTCATTATTTAAATTAGCCGCCGGCATAATACCCACCCCACCCACTTGCGCGCTGAGCATATCGGCTAAAAAGTCACCATTTTGGTTGGTGGTCACCACTACATCAAATTGCTCTGGGTGCATTAAACATTGCTGCAGCATATTATCGGCAATCACTTCTTTAATGATCAGTGGTGCCTGCCCCTCACGCACAACCTGTAACCAACGGCCATTATCATGCTCAATGGCATTATATTCGCGCTTTGCCAAGGCAAAACCCCAACGTTTAAACGCCCCATCGGTAAATTTAAGCACATTGCCTTTATGCACTAAAGTGAGGGATTCGGCATTATTTTTAAGTGCGTAGTTAAGCGCATAACGTACCAGCCGCTCTGAGCCCTCTTGAGAAATATTTTTAATACCGATGCCGCACTGTTGATCAAACCTTAACCGCGTGACCCCCATTTCTGCAGATAAAAAGTCCAATATTTTTTCGCTTTCAATACTGCCTGCTTGCCACTCAATCCCCGAGTACACATCTTCACTGCTGTCACGTAATACCGTGATGTTGGTAGCAAAGGGATTTTTTAACGGCGAGGGCAAAGCACTATAGCCTTTAATGGTGCGCATATTCACAAACAAGTCCATTTCTTGCCTCAGGGCCACGTTAAGTGAGCGAAATCCCCCGCCTAATGGCGTAGTTAAGGGCCCTTTAATTGCAATTTTACATTCTCTCAGCGCATTCATTGTTTCTTGCGGGAACCAGTCGCCATCATATAATTTTGCGGCTTGTTCACCGTTATAGACTTGCATCCAGTGAATTTTTCGTTGTGCTTGGTAACAATGTGCCACAGCACTATCAACCACTTTGCGCATCACTGGCATCACATCTTGCCCCACGCCATCGCCATCAATATACGCAATAATGGGTTGTAACGGGATCTGCCAATGACCCGCTTTGGTGATGGTTATTTTTTGCCCCTGCTCAGGCAGGTGTATATGTTGATATTGCAAAGCTAATCCCTGTTAAATGCACAATAAATATGATTAGAGCATGGAACAGTGGCGCTGTCTGCAGTTGCTTTTTATAGTCACTATTAGCACGATCAATAGTGACTAATAGCGCTGTTATGCTGAGCCAAAATGCACGTCACAACGTGTTTTAATAAAATAGCGATACCCCTGTTGGTTGAAGTTTTCTGCGTGCTGATTCATAAAACCATGCTGGTACGGCGTCTTGATACAATGCACTTGGGCTTTTTTGTTTAAGTTAGCAATAACTGCATCAACACTAAAATGTGTTTCGTGGGCCGCAAATATAAACTCACAAGGCACCCGTGCGTTAATAGCCGTGTGATGGCGTATTTGCGTGGGGTAAAATGCAATTAGCTTTTTTAATAGCGGATTAGTCGTTAACGCTTGCGCACGCCAAGCCGCACTAGCGCCCGCGCTAAATGCTATACAGGTGGTGGGCTTAGTTAATTCATTAAAGTATTTTACTAGTTTAGCTAAGTATTGCTCGTGACCACCATGATTTATGAAATATTGATAATATTGTTGTTCATTTTCAAACTCTTGTCTTATAGCCTCATAGGGGTCTACTAGGTTATTTCCAGCCTTAAAGTGCTTAGCAAACAGTTGTAAACTAGGCGTAATACCGTAAATATCACTAACAACCATGTATTGCATTATTATCTATCCTGTTTATGCGCAGAGGCGAATATAAAATAATAATATAAAATGCTTGCATATAAAACATGGTTGGGTTAACTTCCCTCTCTGGTTTGAAAAAACCGCCGCGGTTAACCTTTTACCCTGATCCAGTAAGCCCCGCAAAACGTAAATTTATAACAGCTAAGTTATTGTACGGCGAAAACCCCTAATAATACCGAGATGAATTTTTTACATCATCGTAAAAGTGTCATATAGATCGTCAACACTGTAATGAAGCTAAACACAACAACGTTTATTTATTAATGCAGCTAGCTATAAAAAATAGCGCAAAATAAATAACAACAATAAAAGTGAGTTTTATTATGTCTTACCAATACAATGGATCTATGATCCAAATTGCACATCCAGTGCAATCAATTTCTGTAAACAAACAACGTGTTATTTTTAATGATACACAAGGTTTAAAAAATGCATTGTTTCAAAAAGCAAGTGATGCACGACAATTTGTGAAATGGCTTAAAGCGAGTTAACAGCTTATGTTAACCGTCGATGTTCATATCGCAATAAGTAATAGATGCCAGCCTAGTTGCTGGCATTTTACTTTTTAGTACTTTGTTAGCTACACTTAGGGCTAATAAAATAATAAGGGGTTGTAAAAACAATGCTTCGTGCATTCACCGCTGCAATTATATTGTACTTTTTTTGCCCAACACTTAATGCTAAAACCATTAATTGGTTAATGCATGACTTTGCACCTTACTACATTTTAAATGGTGAAAATAAACACCAAGGTCGCGATGAAAGCATCATCGATTTATTAGAGCAGCAATTACCCCATATTACCTTTGAGCGTACTATCATCCCCTCGGGTAAAGTGCTGCAAGAGCTTGCCAATAGTTCTAAAAACAGCTGTGCTTTATCACTGTATAAAAATGAGTTTAGAAAAGAGCGCATCTACTTTACTGAAGAAAGTTCAACCACGGGATTATCCCCCTCCATTGCCATGCACACATCACTCAGTGACAGTTTGCAATTACCTGAGGCGCAACCGGTCTCTTTATTAAAACTGTTGGCCGATGACAAGCTAACACTGGGCATCTCCATGAGCCGCTCGTATGGACGTGAAATAGATACGCTGATCAACACCACCCCCGATATAGCACTGATCATCAGACCCACTCGTGACAGCCTAGCAACCTTGACCTATATGCTTAACTTGCAGCGCATTGATATTTTATTAGGTTATCCAAGTGAGCATTACTATTTAGCTAAAACAATGCATTTTACCGAAAGCTTAACCCAGCGACCGTTAACCGAAGCGCCGGCACTCAGCTATGGCTATATTGGCTGTACCAAAAATAAGCAAGGGGCTGAGGATATCGCTTTACTGAATCAGCAATTAAAAAAAATTAAACAAACTCAAGCATATCATTCTATATTGATGCGTTGGCTACCTGAGCCATTAAAAGCCAGCTTGCAAGCACGCATGCAGGCAATAAAAAACGCCACATAATGTGGCGTTTTATTAGCTGTGTGCCGTGTTACTGACGAATACCTTCAATATACAAGCCAATATCGACATGCGTAGATGCAGGACCTAGGTTGTAATCGATACCGTAATCAGCCAGCTTAAGACGCGTTTCACCTTCAAAACCAACACGGTATCCCCCCCACGGATCTTTACCTTCGCCAATTTTATCAATTTCAAAAGTAATGGTTTTAGTCACACCGTGCAGCGTAAAGTCACCGGTAACATGTGCTGAATCTGCATCATCAAACTTAACACTGGTGCTTTTAAATGTTGCAGTTGGAAACTTAGCAACATTTAAAAAATCTTTACTACGTAAATGCTTATCACGTTCTGCGTGGTTAGAATCAATGCTCTTAGTATCGATATTCACAGTGATTTGTGATGCGTCAGGATTGTTAGCATCGTAGCTAAATTTACCATCAAAGGTGTTAAAACGCCCCAATAACCAGCTGTAGCCTAAATGGTTTATTTTAAAGTTTACAAATGCATGCGCATCTTTAGTGTCAATTACATAATCTGCTGCGTTTACTGAGCCAGTTGCAAGCAACATTGCAGCAGAAACGGCTGCGCTTAATGAGAGTTTTTTCATGTTATTTATCCTTCAAAGGTTTAATCATTCGAATTAAGGTTTTATCTTTATCAACAAAGTGATGTTTTAATGCACCAAGTACATGCAATACTGCAAAACCTATTAATGTACACGCAGCGTAATAATGCACTGCACCGGCAGTATCTGCTTGCTCATCAAATACAAAGTCGAGAGCAGATACATTGAATAACGAAAACACTTCAATCGGTCGTCCATCGGCAGTAGAAATCAAGTAGCCAGAAACAACAATAATAGCCAAAATAATATACATTACTATATGTATAGTATGTGCGAGTTGATTCATTGCTTTACTGCTGCCCAGTGGTTTGGGCTGACCTGAGAGTGCGCGCCATAAAATTCTAAATAAAAATACTGCAGCTAAAGTGATACCAATACTTTTATGTAAATCTAACGAGTCACGATACCAACTATCGTAGTAGCTAAGCTCCACCATGTACAAGCCCAAGCCAAATAATCCAAAAATAGTAAATGCCATCAGCCAGTGTAAAATAATAGCCACTAAACCGTATGATGAAGTTGTATTTTTAAACATCTTGTCGTTCCCTTCTGTCAATAAATCCAGCATAGCGCGCTATCTAGCAGATGAAAATAATATTTAACAACAGTTAATGTGCACAAACGCACAGACTTATTAAGTTAGCGGCAATCGCAAGTTACAATAATAGTTAAGCCGTTTCAGTGCGTGGGCCGGACGCTAAGCGTTAACGGTATCTGATTTACGAGTAGTTGAATGCAGCAGCTAGCGCCGCGCAACAGGACTTGCCGAAAACCATAAAATGACAAAATGCTTATAACGTCGCGCTGTGCGTATTGCTAAATAACAGCGTTAATTATGCGACTTGGTATATGGGCAATAGCGGATGGGGTCATTGAGTGGCAACAACAGTGAGTTTGCTGCTATTAACGGTTAGCTTGTTCGCAAAGGGTCACATAAATTAGGCTGTCGCTGCTTACCTGCACACAGCTAATTAAGCCTTCTTTTATTAGCTCAAGTATGGCAATAAAGCTGACCACCACACCACTGCGCCCTTCGGCTGGCGTGAATAATTGGCTGAAAGGGACAGCCGTTTTTGTTTTAGATAACAGCTGTAATATATAACTCATGCGCTCGCGAGTAGACAATACTTCGGCACTAATGTGATGATGCTCTAAGGTTTTTGCTCTGGCCATAACCTCACTCAAGGCCAGCAGCAAGTCTTTTAGTTCAACAGCTGGCAAAGCTGGGGAAGTGGTTTCAGTCACCGGCATCGATGCGTGTGCAATAAATATATCACGCCCAACCCGCGGTATAGCATCGAGGTTTTCAGCCGCTGTTTTAAATTGTTCATATTCCTGAAGGCGTTTTATTAATTCGGCACGCGGGTCTTCTTCTTCGGCAAGCTCTTCATGCACCGGTAATAATAATCGCGACTTTATTTGTGCTAACAACGCCGCCATGACTAAATACTCGCCCGCCAGCTCCAGTTGAAACTCGCTCATCATTTCTAC
>NZ_JBFJHD010000121.1:0-9427 GCF_041613455.1 Pseudoalteromonas sp.
ACATTTGCCAAGTATTACCTACCGACTGTGCTATCCCTTGTGCAACAAATAATTCTTTTGAATATTGATCGGCAGGAAACGACTGCATTTGTGCAAAGCCAGCATCATTTGTATGCCCGCCATACATAGTTGAGATGTCGTTAGAACCATTTTTATGGCGATGGTCGTGCTTTAAGCTTAAGCCACTGCCCGTTTTAGTAATAATCCAAGTGCGCGATGCATCATCACCCACATGAAATGGCACTTGCAGCTCACTGTCGGTACATTTACGTACATGCATTACTAATTTTTTGCCCGCAAACGAGCTTGGTCCCGCGGCGTTATCAACACTTACCTTGCCTTCATAAGCTTTACCGCAATGTGCAGCAATATTACTAAAAAACGCATCGTGGCTAGCAATAGACACCAAAGGCGCAGGGCTTGCTACAACAGTTGATGAAGCCAATAATAAAGTGGCTGCAGTTAATAATTTCATCACATATTCCTTATAATAGTTTTTAGTACCATAGCCCTTTAACTCACTTAAAGGAAGTAATCACGATGAACCACCAAAGTGCAGGAGTAATCAACAAATGATACTTGCAACTCGCTGATAATTTTAAAATATAAATTGTTGCAAAAAAAATATAATAATTAAATACTGCCAACTGTAAAATTAATAACTAGCATGGAGCGCAGAACCAAATGACAAATTATATAGGCTTAATAATAGTCATATTATTATTGATTTTACAAAATCGTTATTACCTTTCCCTATGTAAATACCTTGCTCAGCAACACCCAAATGAATGGCAAAAGCTTACCCAAAACTCTTTAGATGGAACAGCACATGCCAACCTTGCTGAATCATTTAAAAATGGCTTTTTTGCGACCATAGATGACTCGAAAGTAACCCGTTTTCAAACCTTTAAAAGGATAAACTTATTAATAATAGCAGCCATTTCCGCCGCTAGTTTAGCTACTGCATTTTTATTTTGAACAAATTGATAAAACAATTAATGTGTTGCTGCTAAAATAAAAAAGCGCAGCTTATGCTGCGCTAAATACGTCTTTTTATTTATTTTAACAACTTACTGCCAAGGACGCTCTGCAGCAAGTTGCTGCTCAAACGCGTCTATTTGTGGGTTAAGCGTTTCGGTTACGCCAATAAAGTCTAGGCCGCTTAATAGACGCTCTTTTACGTCTTTGCGAATATCAAAACTAATGGGGGCAAATTTAGTGCTAGTCAGTGTTTGATTTTCAAGATCGATGTCGATATGAATATCGTCATGTTGCTCACTTAACACAAATAATTGCTCTAGCGTATCGCCAGGCAGTGCAATGGCTAACATTTGATTATTGCCACAGTTATTGAAGAAAATATCGGCAAAGCTTTCAGCCAAAATCACTTCAAAACCATATTGCTTTAGTGCCCATGGCGCGTGTTCGCGTGATGACCCACAACCAAAGTTGTCGCGCGTTAGTAATATTTGCGCGCCTTGGTAGCAAGGACGATTTAAAATAAAATCAGGGTTTGGCTCGTCATTTTCTAAATAGCGCCAATCATAAAATAATGCGGCATCAAAGCCTTCGCGGCTGGTTGAGGTTAAAAACTGCTTTGGAATAATTTGATCCGTGTCCACGTTGTTTTTATCCAATGGGGCCATTAAGCCACTAAAATAAATGCTCATTAGGCTTCTCCTCTAATATCAACAAAGTGACCATGTATAGCTGCCGCAGCGGCCATTGCAGGGCTAACCAAATGGGTGCGCCCGCCACGGCCTTGACGTCCTTCAAAGTTACGATTTGAGGTGGATGCACAGCGTTTACCTGCACCTAAGCGGTCGTCGTTCATTGCTAAACACATTGAACAACCCGGTTCACGCCACTCAAAGCCAGCTGCTTTAAAAATATCTGCTAAGCCTTCGTCTTCGGCTTGTTTTTTAACTAAACCAGAACCCGGTACAATTAACGCTTCAATACCGGCAACTACTTTTTTGCCTTCGACTATTTTTGCTGCTGCACGTAAATCTTCAATACGACTATTGGTGCACGAGCCAATAAACACGGTATCTACTTTTGCACTTGATAACTTTTCGCCCGCTTTTAGGCCCATGTACTTTAATGCACTGCGGATCGCATCAGCTTTAATTAGGTCAGGTTCTTTATCAGGATCAGGAATACACTCGTCTACGCCAATCACTTGCTCTGGGCTAGTGCCCCAAGTAATTTGTGGCTGAATGCAGCTGGCCTCTAGCTCAACAACATGATCAAACTGCGCACCATCATCTGTTTTTAATGTTTCCCAATACTTAACAGCTGCGTCAAAATCAGCGCCTTTAGGAGCAAATGGGCGACCTTTTAGGTAATCATAAGTGATTTGGTCAGAAGCAATTAAACCTGCTTTGGCACCCATTTCTATACTCATATTACACAACGTCATACGTGCTTCCATCGACAACGCTTCAATTCCTTCACCGCAAAATTCTGCAACGTAGCCCGTGCCACCCGCTGTACCTAACTTACCAATAACCGCCATAATTAAGTCTTTTGCAGTAACGGTGGGACGCAAACGGCCATTTATTTGAATTTTTAACGACTTAGCCTTTTTTTGTTGCAATGTTTGCGTTGCTAATACGTGTTCAACCTCTGAGGTGCCAATACCGTGAGCAAGCGCACCAAATGCACCATGAGTCGACGTATGGCTGTCACCACATACTATGGTAGTGCCAGGCAAAGTTATACCCTGCTCTGGCCCCATAACATGCACTATGCCTTGATTAATTGAGTTTAAATCGTAAAGCACAATGCCAAACTCTTTACAGTTTGCATCTAGCGCCATTAATTGATTTTTCGACACTTCGCTAGCAGCATCCAATGAGCGACTTTTGGTCGATACATTATGATCCATAGTAGCGAAGGTTTTTTCTGGGCAGCGTACAGTGCGGTTTTTTTCACGCAAACCAGCAAAGGCTTGTGGTGACGTAACTTCGTGTACTAAATGACGGTCAATATAAAGTAAATCGGTTTGCTCGTTGATGCTGGCAATTGTATGTGCTTGCCAAATTTTGTCGTATAACGTTTGGGCCACTTGCTAATCCCCTAATCTGTTTTGAGCCGCAGCCTAACGGAGCTGCGGCATTAAAATGTGTTTTTAGTTAAATGCGCGCAACAATCGCTGCAGCAACATCATTGGTGGTATAGCCAGCGTTTGGAAATATATCTGGCGTACCTACGCCCGCTGCAACGGCTTCAGCTACTGCTTTTTCAATGGTGCGTGCAGCTTCGTCTTGGCCCAATGAGTAACGCAGCATTAGTGCGGCACTTAAAATTTGTGCAATCGGATTTGCCACGCCTTTACCTGCAATATCGGGGGCTGAGCCACCGGCAGGCTCGTATAAACCAAAGCCCGACTGGTTCAAACTAGCCGATGGTAATAACCCCATAGAGCCGGTGATCATCGCGCACTCATCAGACAAAATATCGCCAAATAAGTTATCGCACAGTAATACATCAAACTGGCTTGGTTGTTTTACAAGCTGCATTGCTGCGTTATCTACGTAAATATAATCAAGTTTTACTTCTGGGTAGTCTTTACTTACTTCGGTAACAACTTCGCGCCATAGTACGCTTGATGCTAAAACGTTGGCTTTATCAACCGAAGTAACATGGCTACTACGCAGTTTTGCGGCTTCAAAGGCAAAACGTGCAATACGTTCTATTTCTTTACGTGAGTATCTTTGCGTATCGAATGCTGATTCATTTTCGCCTTCGCCGCTGCGCCCTTTTTCACCAAAATAAATGCCACCGGTTAGCTCACGTACACACAAAATGTCAAAGCCTTGCTCGCTAATATCAGCGCGTAATGGCGATGCGGTGCTTAATGCTGGCAATAATTGCGCTGGGCGTAAATTACAAAACAAGCCAAAGTGTTTGCGCAGTGGTAACAGTGATCCACGCTCAGGTTGCTCATCGGGCGGTAAATGTTCCCACTTTGGACCACCAACAGCACCAAATAAAATAGCATCGGCATTTTCACAGGCTGTAACTGTACTTTGTGGTAAGGCTTTTCCATGCTTATCGATGGCTGCCCCACCAATTGCATGGTGTTCGCGGTTTAGAGTAAAACCAAACTTATTGCTCACTGCATCCAGTACTTGCTCTGCTGCTGCCATTATTTCTGGGCCAATACCATCACCCGCTAATACGGCTACACTGTAGTTTGTTTTACTCATCCTGCTTTCCTTTGTTGTTTTAAATCAGACACTTTTTGTGCGCGATAAATTAAATTATAAACACGAACCATAGCGCGTACCGACGCTTCCACCACATCTGCTGCTATGCCGGCACCGTGATAAGGGCGGCCGTTAAATTTAGCAATAATGTTTACCTGCCCAAGTGAACTTGCACCTTGGCCTGTGGCTTCTAAGTTATACTCAATCATTTCTACGCTCATTCCGGTTAAGCGCTCAATAGCAGCAAAAGAGGCTTCAACTGGGCCATTCCCCGTTGCTGCTTCTTGTTTAGCTTCGCCATCTATCAACATGCCAATAGTAGAGCTGGCTACCGATTGTGAGTTAGATACCGAGTTAACAAACTCTAATTGGTACTTTTCGTCTTTGTCGTTAATTTGATTAAAGTAAATCATCGCTTCAAGGTCGTAATCGTATACAGTACCTTTTTGATCAGCCAAGGCTATAAAACTTTCGTATAGACTATCCATATCATAATCAGACTTTTGATAGCCTAATTCTTCTAAGCGATGTTCAATAACATGGCGTCCAGAGCGTGAAGTCATATTTAATTGGTTGCTCGGTACACCCACACTTTCTGGCGACATAATTTCGTAGGTGTTTTGCGCTTTTAATACGCCGTCTTGATGTATACCTGAGCTGTGTGCAAAGGCGTTCTCGCCCACAATGGCTTTATTAGGCTGTACTGGCATATTACAAATTTTAGCCACTTGGCGAGATGCGCGATAAATTTCTTCACTTTTAATATCGGTATACACGTTTAAGTGGTCTTTGCGCATTTTCATGATCATTGCCACTTCTTCAAGTGAGCAGTTACCCGCACGTTCACCAATGCCGTTAATAGTACACTCAATTTGGCGAGCACCCGCTTGCACAGCAGCAATAGAGTTGGCAACAGCTAAGCCTAAATCGTTATGGCAATGCACACTTAAGCGTGCTTTATCAATATTTGGCACATTGTTCATTAAATGGCGGATCATGCCTGCGTATTCGTCCGGCGTTACAAAGCCAACTGTATCGGGTAAATTAATAGTAGAAGCACCGGCTTTAATTGCCTGCTCTACAATGCGGCATAAATCCCAATGCGGTGTACGTCCGGCGTCCTCACACGAAAACTCCACATCATCGGTATAGTTACGTGCTAATTTAATTGATTTAACTGCCATAGCAGTGGCATCGTCCAAGCTCATGCGTAACTTGTGCTCAAGGTGCAAAGGACTGGTAGCAATAAAAGTATGAATTCGACTTTGCTGCGCGTTACGAAGTGCTTCGCCACATGCTTCAATGTCTTTAGCAACTGAGCGCGCTAGGCCACAAATAATTGGCCCTTTAACCTCGGTAGCAATACGCTGCACGGAGCGAAAATCTGCTGGGCTCGATACCGGAAAACCCACTTCCATTACATCTACATTTAAGCGACTAATGGTGTGCGCTAGCTGAATTTTATCATCTTCGGTAAGGCTTGCTTTAAGCGCCTGCTCACCATCACGTAATGTGGTATCAAAAATCCATACTTTATCTTGGTCTTGCATAACAGCCTCTCATTCCAATGCTATTTATTGTTAACTTATCCTACCGCGAGATAAAAAAAACCCCGCAAGTGCGGGGTTTTTTTATGTTTAGCTCAATGCAAACACACTAATCCCCGCTCACTTGCCATAGCAGTAAGAGGTTCAGTTTTAGTGTAATTAAACGAATAATATGCATCTTGCTTTCTTATTTGTGTCGAGTGAGGCTTATTTTTAACATTACCATGCACAAGGTGCAAGCATAAAAATTCTAATTTTTGTATTTAACATCGCTTTAAACGGAAATAATTATGCACTAAAGAAAGGTTTGGTGAGGTTTTTTAACAATAAAGCACCGCAAAGTGCTTAAATTACTAAGCACTGTAAAGCACAGTGCTTAGATTAACTTTTTACTCTGTTTAAATCTCTTTATTTGTTTCTCGCACATAATGCGTTGCACCACGAGTAATGTAGCGCAATTGCCAAATAACACGCTCTACTAACTCCTCTCGTTGTAAGCCCTCTAAATCAAGCGCTTCTGCTCCAGCATTAAATACCAGTGTTACCATGGCTTCAGATTGAATATACGCATGGGTGGCATCGCATTTTGTTTCGCTTTCTAGGTAGTGCGCCAACTCTAAAATAAAGTGCTTAACTTCGCGTGCTACCGCCGCTCTAAACGCTTTTGAAGTACCAGATCGTTCGCGCAGTAATAACCTAAATTGATTACTCGAGTTGTCAATAAACTCCATAAAGGTCACCACCGAGGTATTTATTACGCTACCACCGCTGGCAATGCGTCGGCGCGCTTGGCGCATAAGTTGACGCAGGGTTAAACCCGCTTCATCAACCATGGTTAAACCCAGTTCGTTCATATCTTTAAAATGTCGATAGAAAGAAGTTGGTGCAATACCGGCTTCACGCGCAACTTCGCGTAAACTTAAGTTTGAAAAGCTATGATCGGCACTCAACTGATTAAATGCCGCCTCAATTAACGCTTGTCGTGTTTTTTGTTTCTGTTGCGCTCTAACACCCGACATCAACAGCTCCCTGAATGAATTTATAGCAAATTTTGATTAAAATAGTTTAATTACTCAGTCTAATACTTGACGCCAAGAGTTTGAAATATTATTTTAGCTTACAGTTGTACGCTGAGATAGAGAATTATGAACAAACCACCACTTATTTGGACCAACGTCCTATTTTTTAGCCTTACTTTTTTGGCCGCGATAACGCTTGTGCCTTGGTATGGTATTAACTACGGATTTTCTAGTGCCCACTGGATTGCCTTTGTCGGCTGTATGTTTTATGCAGGCTTATCAATTACTGCCGGTTACCACAGATTGTGGGCACATAAAACCTATAACGCCCATCCGGCGGTTGAGTTTGTGTTTGCCTTAGGCGGTGCATTTGCACTGCAAAACAGTGCACTACATTGGAGCAGCGACCACCGTGTGCATCACGGCCAAGTTGACGACCCAATAAAAGACCCTTATGCCGCAACCAATGGTTTTTGGTATAGCCATATTGGCTGGATGTTACGTGACTATCAAGCTGATAGCTACGGCGATTACAGTAACTGTCGCGATTTACAACGCAATAAAATTGTAATGTGGCAACACAAACATTATTTAAAGTTAGCTCTTTTAATGAATGTAGGCCTACCTCTTACGCTAGGATTACTAGTTGGCGATGTATGGGGCATGTTATTACTTGCCGGTTTACTGCGCTTAGTACTTAGTCAGCACTTTACCTTTTTTATTAATTCGGTAGCCCATATTTGGGGCTCTCGTCCGTACACCGAAAAAAATACCGCCCGCGACAACGGCTTTTTAGCCCTATTTACATATGGCGAGGGGTATCATAACTTTCATCATATTTTTGCCAGTGATTACCGTAACGGCATTAGGTGGTTTCATTATGACCCCACTAAATGGGTTATTCGCTCGTTAGCTGCCCTTGGTTTAGCCAGTAAACTAAAGCGCACACCGGTTGAACGCATTGAAAAAGCCAAGGCCGAAACTTTAATGAGCAAAACACAAGTTCGTCTTGCAAAATTGCCTTTAGCACAAGATAAGCTTACATTATTACAACAAGAATATGATTTACTGCTGAAAAAACTGCAAAATTATTGTTCACTACAAAAACAAGTGTTAGAAGTTAAAAAAAATAACATGGCAAAGCAGTGTGAACGTTCAGCATTAATGGCACAATACCATGAGCTGGAAGCCGCCTGGGAAAATCAAAAACAGGCATGGCTAGCACTTAATGCGAGGTTATTAAAAGCCTCTTTTAATTAATTTAGGAGTGGCTGTGGCCAAACAACCAGAACAAAAAAAAGTACCCGTGACATACCAATATGATGCAATAATTATTGGCACGGGTCCTGGCGGTGAAGGTACCGCCATGAACCTTTCAAAAAACGATAAAAAAGTAGCGGTTATTGAACGCCAAGAATCAGTTGGTGGCGGTTGTGTACATTGGGGAACAATTCCTTCAAAAGCGCTTCGCCACTCTGTTAGCCGCTATATTGAATACAAAGCAAATCCGTTATTTAATGTTGGTGAGCGCCCTAGCCGCTTAACATTTCCTGATATTTTACGTCACGCAAGTTCTGTTATTTCTAAGCAATCTAATTTACGTAGTAGCTTTTACGATCGTAACCGCATTCATATGTTTCAAGGTGATGCGAGCTTTGTAGATAAGCACACAATTGAAGTAAAAAGAAATGATGGTTCAACTGAGCGACTGACTGCTAAAACGATTGTTATAGCAACGGGTTCACGCCCTTATCGCCCACCAGAGGTAGATTTTACGCATTCTCGTATTTACGAAAGTGACACAATACTTGGCCTTGAGCATGACCCTCATCGTGTACTGATTTATGGTGCAGGTGTAATTGGTTGTGAGTACGCGTCAATATTTAAAGGTTTAGGCGCTAAAGTTGATTTAGTTAATACACGTGACCGACTACTTGCTTTTATGGATGCTGAAATATCTGACGCGCTTAGCTACCACTTTTGGAACAGCGGTATTGTTATTCGTCATAACGAAGAGTTTGACCGAATAGAGACCCGTGACGACTGCGTTATAATGCATCTAAAATCAGGTAAACGCGTAAAAGCTGACTGTATTTTATTTGCTAATGGTCGTACTGGTAACACTGATACACTAAATCTTGAAGCCATTGGCTTAAAAGCCGATAGCCGTGGCCAATTAAAAGTTAACGAAACATACCAAACAGAAATTGATAACGTTTACGCTGTAGGTGATGTAATAGGCTATCCAAGCCTTGCAAGTGCTGCGTTTGACCAAGGTCGTATAGCTGCTGATGCAATTGCATGTGGTAACTGCGATGACAGGCTGATTGTTGATATTCCGGCCGGTATTTATACCATCCCAGAAATGAGCTCAGTAGGTAAAACCGAGCAAGAGCTTACAGCTGCTAAAGTACCGTATGAAGTTGGCCGTGCTCAATTTAAGCATTTGGCTCGCGCGCAAATTGCTGGTACTGAAGTAGGTAGTTTAAAAATATTATTCCACACCGAAACCAAAGAAGTACTTGGCGTACATTGTTTTGGCGAACGTGCCTCTGAAATTGTTCACATTGGCCAAGCTATTATGGAACAAAAAAATGGTGGCAATAATATCGACTACTTTGTAAATACCACATTTAACTACCCGACC
>NZ_JBFJHD010000122.1:0-9357 GCF_041613455.1 Pseudoalteromonas sp.
AAGTGTTTAAGCTCCAAGAAAGTTAAATACGACCATGAAGCTTAAAATGAGAGATGGTATCTACCAGTTATCTGCTAATACTTGTTTTACTTCTCATTTCTCCTCATTCACTTCTCTTTGTGCAATTAAGATCTTTAATTTGTTGCTGCGAAAAATTAGCACCCAGTTTTAGATTAAATATTGGAGTAACAGGCAATAAAAAGCGCGATATAAAAATCACGCTTTGCATCTGTTTGTTATGTTAATGCTTGGCTTATTCGCCTTCACTTTCCATAAAACGTTGCAGTTGGTCTTTAAGGTTTGGCGGTATGCCCTTAATCACCAAGGTATCGGTTGCTTCATTGTAGGTAACACGCTCACCTAAGTGTTTACGCTCAAAGCTAATACTTACACCACCGCCAAGGCCGGAAAACTTCACCATACTGGTGACGGTTTTTTTATCTACCGGAAACGACTCTGCTAAATCATAACTTTGCTGATCACAAAAACTGTCAAACGGGTTATCATCGCCTTTGCTAAGCGTTGCAGAAAGCTCACTGACGCTGGCATCTTCGCCAGTGGTCACGCAATCATTACAATAATCAAATACTTGTTTACGTAAATCGTCTTTCTCTGTTTTATCAAACTGTTGTTCCGATAAGTAATCTTCTACCGCACTGAGCATCACTTGGCTTTGCTGCTTAGGATCAATGCCTTCTTCACAGCCTAAAAAGTCTAAGAAAAAGTCAGCCACTTTACGCCCAGCACGCCCTTTAATAAACGAAATATAACGATTATCTTCAGCTTGCGTATCCCATGCAGTTAAATCAATACGCGCAGCAAGCTGCATTCGTGAGATATCTAAATGACGTGAAGCAGCTAAATCAAGCTCAGAGGTAATAGAATAATGCTCTTTAATATTTATCATCGCAATCAGCATGTAGTCAGTTGCCACGTACTGATAATGACAAAACACTAAATAACCACTTTCATTAAAAGCATATTTATCAAGCTCTTCTTTGAGCACCGTGGAGGCTTGCTCGGTCATATGCCAAAAGCCCAGCTCGTTATTACGGTAACTTTGCATGGCAGATGCAACCACACTATTTTTTTCGCCACTAAAAGCGCAAAAGCCTTTACCTGGTTTACCGTTATACGCATGATGTAATTGTTCAATAAACACAGCCACTTTATCGTTGATCACCATCTCGTCATTACGTAAATGAATTTGGGTATCGCCGTCTTTTTTGTCTACATAATGAACGACTAATTTTTTAACGTCTGTTGCCATCTTTGTTTTTCACGCCTCTGGTGTTAAAATGTGAGAATATAACTATTTAATTGAACCAACTGATGCCAATCTTATCAAAATACTCTAATGAAGAAGTAGAACAAATCGTCGATCAGCTCATTGATGTGCTAAGTAAACACAATGCGCCGGTTGATTTAAGTCTTATGTGTTTAGGAAATTCTATCACGCATATCTTAAAAGAGCATGTACCAACAGGGAAAAGACAAGCCGTTACCGAGAACTTTGCTAAAGCTCTCGCGCAGTCGGTTAAGTAAACTCTATGAATTTATCGCAGCACAATCAGTTTTCATCTAAAGCGAGTCAATTGTTAAGCTGGGGGCATTGGTTTACCTTTGCTAATATCGGCTTAGCACTATTTATTAGCTTAAGCTATTTATTTGCTGACTCGCCACCAACCAGCTTCATTGGCATCACCTATATGCTAGTGACATGGCTTAGCCACACTAGTTTTATTGCCTTTTTAGCGTTTGTGCTGACGGTGTTTCCACTTAGTTTAGTGTTCCCTTACCCCCGTCATATTCGCGGTATGGCGGCTGTAATAGCTACATTTGGTGCATCGTTGCTCACCCTCGATGCTTATGTGTACTTTACCTTAGGCTATCATATCAGCATCTCTGCGTTACCCGATATTATTTCGTTATTATGGCCGCGCCTAACCAGCTCACCGGTATTAACTACCGTACTGGCTAGCGGCATAGTATTAGCAATTTTAGCGTTTCAGTTAACGGTGAGTAACTTTACCTGGCAACACCTAGCGCATTTAAAGCAGCTCAAGTTTGCGCGTTACGCAAGCTCTTTGTTAGTCGTGTGCTTTGCGTTAAGTCACAGTATTCATATTTGGGCCGATGCGAATTTAAAATTTGATGTCACAAAACAAGATAATTTTTTACCACTTTCTTACCCCACTACAGCCAAAAGTTTACTCGCTAAAAACGATTTACTTGATATAGAAAGTTATAAGCAAGCGCATAACGTGCAAATTAATCAACAAAATATTAGTTATCAATTGCCTGCTCCACTGGCTAAGTGTGAAGATTACACGGCTGCAAAAGTTGATATTTTTGTATTTGATAACAATGCACAATTAGCCCAGTTCGCCAATGAAAACACCCAGCTATATGCGACTAAACAGTTTTTACAAGCAACCGAGCAGAGCGATATGTTATTTAGCTTAGTGTATGGCTTACCCGCATTTTATAAGTCAGCCATACTCCGTGAGCAAATCTTACCGGCATGGCAAAGTCAACGTCGCAGCATTGAAGTGCGTGGCATTGATGAATTAAACTTTATCAACGATCAAACTCATAGCAACACTGCAATTCGCGTGCTAACAGGCGCTGCAGCAGCCAATGCCACGGTGCGTGATGAAAATACCCATGTGTTTGCGTTTAGTTTGGCAACAAATTATAAAGAAGTGGTAACCACCTCCACTTTGTATAGCTCAGACAAACGCATTGCTAAAGTGGATGGCCTCATTCAGCCAAGCGATTTAATTGCCACCGCTGTGGGGAAGTATTTAAATTGTAACGCAATTACCGAGCAAACTATGCTTGGCGTTAATTTATATCAGAAAAAAAATAATATGGGCGTTAACTACTCGCAAGGAGTGGTCATTGCTTATAAAAAAGATCGCATCACCCTAATTGACCCTGACGGCGACTTTAAAAACATGTCCGCCGCTGAAGGGTTTGCTATTGAACAAGGCTTAGATATTCCGTTTTTAGTGCATAGCATTAAAAAGTTAAAAACCTTTACGCAATAACGCTATTTTAACCTAGCTTGCTATACCGCTAAGCTAGGTTATAGTTTTACTATGCCGTTATTTATTTAACATAGTAAAATGACTTAGGGATAGCCCATCATGTTTAACTATTGCGTAGCTCCAATTTACCTACTATTTATTGTTGTTAGTTTTCATAGCCAAAGCACTACTTATTACAAGTGTGTGAACCAGCAAGGCACTACCTTTTCACAATTTCCCTGTGATAAACACGCCACCACGTATACAGTTAACACCGGCAGTAACCAACAGTCCGGGCCCAAAGTCGATTACACCAAACAGCTCAATGAGCTAGAACGTGAAAACTTACTCGCAGGCTTAGAAGCAGAGCTGCGCAGTAACGAGCATAAACTCGCTATTCTGGCACGAAAAAAAGATCAAGCAGACTATAAGCAGCAGCAACGACTTAATCATATTTTGGCCAAAGACGATATAAAGCGTATTAGCGCTGATATCACTAAAAAGCAAAGAGTGATCAATAAACAATATCGCGCTGAGGTTAAAACCATCGAAAAACGAATTAAAAAACTACAAAAAAAGATCGATCGCTATAAAAATCAACCAATCGGACGTGAATAAATAACATCTTAATTTAGCTTGGTTTTGATTTGAGAATAACATACTCTTAACAACAATAGAGTACAAGCTCTAGTGTCTAATAAGGAGTACTGATGCAGCCTCGTCATATTGCTGAGTTAATTTTAACGGGCTTTAAAAAGCACTATTTGCTATTTCAAAAAACCACAGCACAAGCCCCGCTTGCGTTTGCCCAACAAGATTGGCAAGCAATCAATAATATCAGTCGGCTGCGTATTAGTTATTACGATGATCGGGTCAATGAAATGACCGCTACCTTACGCCAACAATTAACTGAGCAATTAGATGAAGCATTGTGGCTTGAAGTCAAAAAGCTGTACCAACACTTTTTATGTTTTCACCCTCAGGCTGAATTGGCCGAGAGTTTTTATAACTCGGTATTTTGCCGGCTATACCACCGTCGCTATTTCCATAATGACTTTATCTTTGTCGAAGCCACCCTCAAAGACGCCCCTGCGATACCGGTAGAAGCCGAATACCGAAGCTATTTTCCAGTTGTCGATGGTTTAAAACCCACCATCAAGCAGATCATCAGTCACTTTGATTTTAAAGCCCCTTTTGTCAATTTAGAGCGCGATATACGGCTGTTAGTTAAAGCTTTTTATAAACAAGCACCCGACACCCATCATAAAGCGTGGCAAATGCGTTTTGATATTCTACATACCCCATTTTATCGTAACAAAGCCGCCTACATTGTTGGGCGTGTGGTATCACAAAGCGGCGTACAACCGTTTATTATTGCGGTATTACACCACGAAGATAAAGGCTTATACTTAGATGCGCTGCTGACAAAATCATCACAAATGCGTGTTATATTTGGTTTTGCTCGCGCCTACTTTATGGTAGAAACTCATGCGCCCTCAGCTCTTGTGCGCTTTTTAAACCAACTCATGCCGAATAAAACCCTTGCCGAGCTGTATAATGCGATTGGCTTTCATAAACAAGGTAAAACCGAGTTTTATCGCGAGTTTTTATCTCACTTAACGCATTCCAATGACGAATTCACTATTGCTCCAGGGACACCCGGCATGGTGATGATGGTATTTACCCTGCCTTCGTTTGGCTATGTGTTTAAAGTGATCAAAGACAAATTTGGCGAAAGTAAACCATTTGGCCGCGACACCGTGTTAAAACGCTACCAACTGGTGAAAAAACACGATCGGGTGGGCCGCATGGCTGACACCATAGAGTATTCTAACGTCGTATTTCCTTTAGCGCGTTTTGATAGTAACTTATTGCAACAGTTACATAAAACCATAGGTTCATCGATGGTCATTGAAGGCGATTGGCTTATTATCAAGCATTTATACATTGAGCGACGGATGACCCCGCTTAATTTATTTTTAGAAAATGCCGACGATGCCAGCGCCGCCGACGCCATTGAAGAGTATGGACAAGCGCTTAAAGAAATGATTGCGGTTAATATATTTCCCGGCGACATGCTGTTAAAAAACTTTGGCGTGAGTAAGCACAAACGCATTATTTTTTACGATTATGACGAAGTACAATACTTAACCGATATGCACTTTAGAGCCTTGCCGAAAGCGAATAGTTATGACGACTATTTAACCGATGAGCAAAGCTATTCAGTGGCACCGCAAGATGTATTTCCCGAGCAACTTTGTACCTTTGTAATGCCGAATCCAAAGTATAAGCAATTTTTAATGAGCACCCATCCTGAACTAGTCGATGTGAATTTTTGGAAAACGGCACAGCAAAATATTAAGAATGGGCATGTTAGTCATATTTATCCATACCCGACAGCACAACGTTTTATCCATTATTGGTAAACGTTAAGGACAGACAATGAATATAAGTAAAATAGATCTAAATTTACTGGTTTATCTTGATACCTTATTGCGCGAATGTAATGTTACCCGCGCCGCAAACCGGTTAAGTATTACCCAGCCTGCAATGAGCAATGGCTTAAAACGCCTGCGTAACTTATTTAATGATCCAATTTTAGTACGCACCAGCGAGGGTATGGTCCCCACCGAGCGGGCGCTTGAGCTGCAGCCAGTGATCCGGGGTATTTTAATGACCCTTGAAGAAACACTGGCCCCAAACCGTGAATTTGAGGCAAGTCAAAGCAAGCGCGTGTTTAGGATCATGGCCAGTGATTACGCGGCGAGCACCTTAGCGCCTAAGTTATTAAGTAAACTGCACGCCGAAGCCCCCGATACTACCTTAGATATTCTCACTCCTAGTGATGTGACCTTTCACGATGTGGAAAATGGTAAAGTTGATATGGCCATTAACCGCTTTGAAAACCTGCCACAATCGTTTCATCACAAACGTATTTGGAAAGACAGTTTTTGTTGTTTGGTGAAATCAGATAACCCCATCATTGATAACTTTAGCTTGGAAAGCTATTTAAAAGCGCGCCATATTTGGGTCAGTAAAACGGGGTTTGGTGTGGGTGTGGGTATGGACCCTAAAGATGTGCAAAAATTGGGTTGGGTTGATGAAGCGCTTGCCCACTTCGGTAAACACCGTAATATTGCTACCTTTACTCGAAACTATCATGTGGCAGTACACTTGGCCAAAGTACAAAACTTAGTGGCCACATTACCCTCTAAAGCAGCGAATATTTATATAGACGACCCTGCTCTGAAAATTTTAGAGCCACCCTTCCCTATTCCACCGTTTGAACTGGATATGATCTGGAGCCCGCTGTTACATCGAGATGCGAGCCATATTTGGTTACGTCAAAAGGTCGCTGAAGTCGCAGAAGAGCTCAAGTAACACCATTACAAGCCGCCGTGTAAAATTTGCTTACTTAGTGTTTAAGTAAGCAACTTCTTGCAATGTAAAATGATAAATTAACTAATAAACAGTCACTTATAAATTTAAAAAAACTGGAATAGCCTTTGCTTTGATATAGATGTAATTAAATTTTTCATTTAGCAAAGAGGTCATTATGAACACTTATCAAAACAATGAAGTAAATCATATTGCAGATATCATTCAAGTAATGAATAGCGGCATCGACTTTTATCAAAAAGCGCAACAAAAGGTTTCCGATCCCGCCCTTGCGGCTCTGTTTCAGCGTATGGTTGATGCACGCCAAATCACCATTGAACGCTTACAGCCTTTTGCTATTAATGAACAAGGGGAGCGTGAAGATGGATCTTCGTTTGCAGTAGAAGCGCGTCGCGCATACACCTCGCTTATCACTAAGTTTAGCGCAGATAATGACGACACCTATGTGAAAGAGCTTGAAGAGGTCGAAGATAAAACCCTCGAAGAAATTAGAGCGGCCATGAAAAAACCCCAATCACCAGACTGCGAAGCCGTATTAGCCAAAGCACTACTAACAATGCAAAGCTGTCATGCTGAAATGAGTAAAATGCAACAGCGTTAGCACGAGTCACTGCTGCAGTACGATAATTGTAGCGTGAGCAGCAAAGCATGGACGTATTTAGCACAATTAGCGAGAACTCTTGAGGTGGCGCCCACTTAGCCACCTCAAGCACTGTGAATCAATAACTTGTCAACGGTTTTAGCTGCAGCAACAATTAACCTTGGGTTATTTTTGCCACTAATGCCGGCATTACGGCGCAAAACGTTAGCAGTGGGCGCTACTAATAAGCCTACGAGTATTTAGCCGCTATCATCGACTTGCCAATCACATCACAGCGCTGGCTGTACGCGACTCGCGTGAACAGCTTAAACTTCCTTTTTCATCTATCCGTACCACTGCCACACAGTAGCGATCGCGCTTACAACACTTTGCAATAACCGTTACCCCATTTCAGTGTGGTGCCTTTATTCATGCGACTGTAACTCAATGTTTGCCATTTAAAACAAGTAAAAAGCTGTTGCCGTCACATATTTGTAAGAATTTAGCTTTAATATTAGTTTTACAACAACTGGACTAGACCAGAAGACGTAAGGTGAAACTAATGATGAAACGACATGCAATAGCCACAGCCATATTACTGTGTACCAGCCCGTTATTGATTGCCCCAGACGCGGTTGCCAGCAACGCAACCTTTGTGGGCTCAGTAAAAGATGGCCAATCGCATCTGTCTGGCGCATTAATTACCGTGGTTGGTACTGATAAAACTGCCGTGACTAACTATCAGGGGCAATTTGAACTCCCGCAACTTAATGCTGGTCACTACCAACTCAAAGTGACGTATTTAGGCTATCAGCCTTACTTTGTTGATATTAGTGTGGGCGAAGGCGAAATAAAAAAATTACCACCAATCACTCTATTTGCTGCCAATAATGACAGCGCCATTGAAGAAATCATTGCTGTAGGCCAAATTCAGCGCGGCGCAATGGCGGCAGCCAACAACCAAAAAAATGCCAAAAGCATTAAAAATATTATTTCAGCCGATGGCATCGGTAAACTACCCGATAGAAATGCAGCAGAAGCGGTACAGCGTATTCCCGGCGTATCGATTGAGCGTGATCAAGGTGAAGGCCGCTTTGTTGCGGTACGTGGACTACCGGCACAATGGAGCTCTGCAAGTATCAATGGCGATCGCTTACCCACGGCAGAAGAAGAAACCACCAGCCGCGCCACAGCGTTTGACTTCTTCCCCAGTGAACTAATTGAATTTGTAGAGGTGTCGAAAGCGCTCACCCCCGACCTTGAAGGCGACGCTATTGGTGGTAATGTTAATTTTATCACTAAAAAAGCGCCCGATGATTTTGTCCTCAATACTCATTTTGCAATGGGTCAGAACGAGCTTGCCGGTGGCACTAATTATTCAGCAAATTTACTCTACGGTGACCGTCTACTCGACGACAAGTTGGGCTTTTTAATTAATGCAACCGCGTGGCAGCGCGACTGGGCCACTGATAACTATGAGCCACGCCGTGGCAATGATGGGTTAGGCATTTATCGCTTGGAGTTACGTGATTATACCGGCACCCGTGAAACCTATGGGCTTAATACTGCTGTGGAGTATCAACTCGAGCAAGGCACAATCAGTGCAACGGCCATGTATGGCACCTTAATTGATGATGAAACGCATTATAAGCACCGTATGCGCTTTGATAAAGACCGCGCTGAAGTACAGCATATTCGCAACGAACTGATCACCGAAATGAACGGTTTTGAGCTTGCTGCAGAGCACTATTTTGGCTATGACAAAACCCTTAACTGGAAGTTATCACGTTACGAAAATGAATTTCGCTATGGTAATACTCCCAATGGCGAAGACAACAGCTATTTTGCAGTCAGGTTTGATCAGCAACAGGTTGGCTACCAAGGGCTAGAGGACCGAGGTACGGGTAAAAATTACGCGTACAATATAATTGATGGCGGCAGCGATCCCTGGAATGCAATCAGTAACCACTTACCGAATGGTTTTTCATTTGACCCTGCTAACACCATCCTTGCGTGGGTTCAGCTATACAAAATATACGTTAATGAAAAAGACAACATCGTCGCCAGTAGTGATTTTGAATGGCAGCTCAATGCCAATTTAACTGTCAAAGTAGGCGCAAAATACCGTGATAAAGAGCGGATCGCCCGCTTTAGCGATGAGTTTTACGCATGGGATGAAGCTAACTATGGCGCTGCGCCTAGCTTAAGTGACTTTGCTTTGGCAGATCAGCCTAGCCGCAATGATTATTTAAATGAATTAGCGATTGATTATCAAAGCCAGTTTTCTCAAGTCGCTGCCACCGATGATCTAGCCCAGTTTTGGAATACCAATAAAGACAAATTTGT
>NZ_JBFJHD010000123.1:0-9333 GCF_041613455.1 Pseudoalteromonas sp.
AAGTTTTTCCACCACTAAACGGGTGGTTTGTAAACATAGACAGTGGTATGGGTCGCCATGATCTAAAAATTGTTTTGGCATACCGTGGTACGAAAACACCAGTTTTTGTGGCATACCGTGTTTGGCTAAATCTTCACTAATGCTATTAGCCAACGATTCAAGGTACAGACTATTTTTATGATAGCCGTTAATAAAGTGCAGCTCGGGGACCCAGCGCCACTTACGCAATACGTTTGACACCGCATCAAAGGTTGAGCCGGTTGTGGGGCTGGAATACTGCGGATAAAGCGGTAGCACAATAATACGTGTAAGGCCTTTGTCTCTTAGCTCTTCAAGGCCGGCTTCGATAGAAGGATTACCATAGCGCATGGCCATCACCACTTCGGTATTACTGTAGCCTTGCTGTTTTAGTAGCGCAGTTAATTTAATGCTTTGCTGGCGCGTAATATGGGTTAACGGCGAGCCATTTTCGGTCCAAATACTTTTATACAGTTTAGCCGAGCGCTTAGGACGAATACGTAAAATAATACCGTGCAGAATGATCATCCACACAATACGCGGTATTTCGACTATGCGCGGATCGGATAAAAACTCGCGTAAATAGGTGCGCAATGCGGATGCTGTGGGTGCGTCAGGGCTGCCTAAGTTAGTCAGTAATATGCCCGTTTTTTGATTAAAACGCCCGTCGTGGGGATTATCGGTAACGGCTGAAAATCGCGACACGGTAGTGCTCCTTCAAGCAAAATAATTAGGTAGTAGTTATTAACGCATAGTGTAACGAAAATACACAGCTTTTAGATCAATCATTTTATTGTTTTAGTTATAATTTTTTAAATGTGGTGTGCACCCTACAAAGATTTAATACGCTTCAAGCACAAACAATTTATTGCAATGCGAGTATGCGACTTTGCAGGACTAACTTATTGCCCCGCATTGCGCGGCTAACTTTGCATCAGTGATTGTTGTTTAGCTGAAAAATCCGTATCAAGCCAGTTTGTAAACTTAGCATTACACGGTGTAAAGGTGCATTACCGGCTATTGTACGCAAAATAAACAGTTGGCGCGCTGAAGGTCAATGTGAACTTTATGTTAACTTGATGGTTTTTTGAAATAAAATGCCATTTTGCTGCAATTTTGTGCTATTTAGGGTGTTAATTTTCATATTTGGCTTTTAATTGCATACAAAGACTAATTATTTATACTTTTTTGTTTCTTTTTGATTGTGTATGTTGCTAGGATGTTGGCTAAGGGTTGCAACTTTAGCAACCCAGCATAAATTACAAAAACATCTTAAACAGGGTCGTCACTATGCCAACATATCGTTTAAACACACTCGCAGTTGCTGTTGCTTTTGCCTTTAGCGCACCAAGCATTGTTAGCGCACAAGAAACACCGACTAAAGCTGTTAAAAACATTGAACAAATTTCAGTACTTGGTTCGCGTGTATCAAACCGCACTTCAACCGAGTCTTCTTCTCCTATTGATTTAATTGACGCCGACGATTTAAACAAAGGCGGCTTTACTGAGCTTGGGCAAAGCTTACAAGCAACCGCGCCTTCATTTAACTTTTCGCGTACACAAGTATCTGACGGCTCTGATTTATTTAGACCTGCTACGTTACGTGGCTTACAACCGGACCAAACCTTAGTACTGGTAAATGGTAAGCGACGTCATAACCAATCTATTTTTGGTTTAACAAGTACAGTAGGGGGTGGCTCTGCCGGTACCGATATGAATGCCATTCCATTGGTGGCATTAAAAGGCGTAGAAGTACTGCGTGATGGCGCTGCAGCGCAATATGGTTCTGATGCTATTGCTGGGGTAATTAACTTATCGTTGAATAACTCAACCGGTATTACCACCGGCTATGTACAATACAGTGAAACGGGCGAAGGCGATGGTGAAACCATATCAGCAGCTTTAAACCGTGGCTTTGAGTTAGGTAATGAAGGCGGCTTTGTTAACTTTTCATTAGAGCACCGCGATGCAAAAGCGACTAACCGTGCGGAACGTGATATTGGCGGTTCGGTTGATGTTGAACCAGGTACATTGTCAGAAAATGTGCGTTGGAGCCAAGGTAATTCAGACAGTGAATTTACCTCGCTATTTTATAATATGGCCCTGCCGGTAGCGGGTGATAACGAGCTTTACTCATTTGGTGGTTACTCTGAGCGTACTGCACTAGGTAATGGCTTTTACCGTAACTTTGATCAGGCATCAAAAAACGTCACGCAAGTATACCCAGACGGCTTTTTACCGCGCATTTATAATGAAGCGCAAGATATTTCGTTGGCGCTTGGTTTAAGAGGTGAGATCAACCCAGATTGGACTTACGATGTGTCGGCCGTTTACGGTGAAAACCAGTATGACTTTACCTCTCGTAACACTTTAAATGCCTCGTACGCGGCAGAATATGTTGATAGCAACCCCAATGCCAGTGACGCTGAAATCGTTGCTAACGCTGGACCAACGGCTGGTTATTCAGGCGGCTTTCGCTTTGATCAAACAACATTAAATGCTGATATTAGCGGTATTGTTGATATTGGCCGTAGTGAACCACTGTACCTTTCATTTGGTGCAGAATACCGTAAAGAAAACTATGAAATAGTACCGGGTGAAGAAGCGTCTTATGCGTGTGGTTTAGCCAATATGGACACCTCGTATCCATCGGTTAACGACCCTGATCAGTTTGCTGAATGTGGTTTTCAAGCATACCCGGGGCTGCGCCCAGAAGCGTCAAACGCAAAAGATCGCGACAGCTATGCGGTTTATGTTGATGCCGAAACAATGCTTAGTGATGCGTGGAACGTGAGTGGTGCGTTGCGCTACGAAGACTTCTCGGATGCAGGCGATGAGTTAATTGGTAAACTAGCCACCCGTTACGAAGTTAATGATGACTTTGCGGTACGCGGCGCGGTATCGACCGGTTTTAGAGCACCGTCTTTACAACAAAGTGGCTACACCGCTTTTACCGCTAACTTAGGTTCAGACGGTACACTTAGCCAGTCGTTTACTGCCACTACTGGTTCGGCTTTCCCTGCGGCATTAGGGGTAACCAGCTTAGAACTTGAAACTTCAACCAACTACAGCGCAGGTTTTGTTTACGATGTAACCACTGACTTATCGTTAACGGTTGATTTTTATCGCGTAGAAATTAAAGACCGCATTACGTTAGGGAGCTTACTCTCGGAAGAGCAAGTATCGTTTAGCCAAGAAGCGGTTGATGCACTGAGAGCCACCGGCGCGGTACAAGCAAACTACTTTTCAAACTCGTTAGACTCAACCACGCAAGGTGTAGATGTAATAGCGTCTTACCGTACCGATATTGATGGTGCCAATGTGGGCGTGACCTTTGCAGGTAACTTAAACGAAACCAAAGTAGACGACGTGAATGCAGCACCGGGTATTCCAGACGAAGTCGCACTTGATCCTATTCAAAGCAGCTTCTTAACCGATGGACAACCTAAAGAGCGCGCAACCTTAACCTTTGATTACGAACGCGATGTCTACAATGCCATGGTGCGCTTTAACTACTTTGGCGAAACCGATGTAAAATACTTTGGTAACGACCATATTCCACTACCGGGGTTTTTATCACCAACGGGATCATTTAAGCCTACCAGTACGGTTGAATCAGCTGTGCTAGTTGATTTAAACGTGGGTTATGAGATTAACGAAATGTTTAGCGTATCAGTGGGTGTTGACAACATTTTTGATGAAACACCGGATGAGCTGGGCGATGATGAAGTGCTAAACTTTATATCTAATGGCGCCTTTAAATACCCGTTACGTGCGGTACCGTATGGGTTTGATGGCAGAAGCTACTATGCAAAATTAAGCTTTAGCTTTTAAGCGCTAGC
Organism: Pseudoalteromonas sp.; assembly: GCF_041613455.1. GTDB lineage: Bacteria > Pseudomonadota > Gammaproteobacteria > Enterobacterales > Alteromonadaceae > Pseudoalteromonas. Next base: position 3,861 of record NZ_JBFJHD010000123.1, read on the forward strand.
AGCGTATTAAAGTGATGAAAAGCGCAGTTAATAGCTGCGCTTTTTTTATCCGTTTGCGGTGAGGAATGCGCCCGTAAAATTGAGATAAAATAGTTAATAAAAGTGTTTTAAAACACTTGCAAGCTTGTAAATTAGGCCTACAATCGCCATCTCTTAGGTACTTGCTAATACCAGCGAGTAATTACATTATAGGAATAATGATGAGTAAAAAATCTAAAGCAAAAACGGCCACTCAAGGCGCCGTAGACACCGGCCGTGGCGTAATAAAACACAATGCCTTAGCCGCACTGGTTACGTCTAAAGTGTTTAAACCGCAAGTGGTTAAAGCTAAAAAAGGCAAAGGCTCATTTAAACGCAACAACAAACACGCAGGGCGAGAGTGTTATTTAATCGCCGCTTAAATAGCTGCGATCAAATAACACGTTTGCTTTTAATTATTAGGTTCGAGGCTCTAGGTTCTAGGTACGAGGCTCTAGGTACGAGGTTCTAGGTATTAGCTTATCACTTTCGCCTTGAACCTGCTTTCATCACCGCACTTGGCTAATCCCTACCTGACACCTATAGCCTGAAACCTGAAGCCTGCTCTCATCCTACTCTAGTCACTTTTAGTTTAATTTTGCCGGCATTGGCGCCATAAAAGCGTTTTAGGTCGTTGGCGAACGGGCAAAATTCGCCCGATTTGGCTATGTCTATCGTTGCTCCCTCGGCTATGGTAAATAACTGCTCATCGCTTTTACCGATGGCACCGATAAGCGCAAACCATTGTGCGCTGGGTTGGCGTCGAAATGGCTCTAGCAACGCGATGGGGATTTCTTTAGCGCCTAACTGCACGTTGTCGCGCTGCCAGCCGCTTGCGCTACATTTGATACCATCGTCATACCAGTATTGATCTGGGTAGGGGGTAAATTGATAGCGTGCTCCTTGCTCCAGCATCAGGCCGCTCTGGTTGTAAGCTTCGCTGGCGTACACCATCACATCGTGGCTTTGGTTTATGGCCAACACGCTGATATTTTGCTGAGCAAGTTCAATATGGGCACTTAACCCGATAAAGCTCAATTGTGTAGCGTCGTTATAGCTTATTTTGTAATGCTGGTTTTTTAGTGATTCAGGACGGTAACTGGTCAATGTATTGATCCGCTCAGCCACGCTGTAATGCACTAGAGGCTCAAGGGGGCTTGGCTCGTTATCGACTAACACATAACACTCTCTGTCTATGAGTTTAAACAATGGGTTAAACCAAAAGTAATTTTGTTGATGACTCAGTGCCAAAGGATCGGGAGTAATGGTTATATCGTCTTGGGCAATGAGATTATTTTCTGGGAATAACGCACTGTAGTCGATATCGTGACTGGTTAATAGGGTGATGCGTAACGGATGTGTGAGCAACCATTCGATAGCATAACGCAGGCAAATATCGGCCAGTCCATCGCGGTAATAGCCGCCACCAATATCTGAGTGTGCTCCAGCAAACCAGATTTCAGTTATATTCTGTTGCTGATTCATTAATGTGGGTTCAAATGCGCGGCGCTTTTCATCTAGGGCTACGCAGTGCAGCGCGTGGCTAACATTATGCGCTATGGTGTGGTTTTCAAAAATAACGTGATCAGCACCACGGGTGGCTTTTCTTAGTTTAGATAAGCCAATAGACGCGATGGTGTCGAAAACACACAAGTAAACTTGGCTGCTAATCACTGGCTCTAGTAATTTAGCAAAGCGCCTAGCAAGGGCCGCACCGCGGCTAAAGCCGGTGAGTAACACGCTATCGCCCGGTTGATAGTGGTTGTTAAAGTCGTTGCGAGCCGCTGTTAAAATACTGGCTACATCGTCATTACGTGGCGCCAGAGTTTGATTTAATAAGCGTTTTAAACGGCTGCCCTTGGTGCCAATTCCTTGGTAATAAAAGCTGAGTTGGTTGCTAAAAGGCGTTTTGGGGGCGCTTTGAAATTGGCCGCCTAATAATAGATGCAGTTTAACAATATTCGATACACTGCTGTCTTCTTTAAAATGCTCAGCACTAAATTGCTCGGCATCTCTGGGCTCTCCACCGGTGCCATCAAAATTAAAAATCAGCGTTTTCGCTGTCATTGCGATCCCCTTTATATAGTTGATACGATGGTCAATTAACTGTTAATGGCAGCAAATAGTGCGCTACAAAGTAACAGCGCTTGGTTAGTGTTTTCCTGATAGCTAAAATAGTTATTAGGTTCTAGGTTCTAGGTTCTAGGTGCTAGGTTCTAGGTATCAGGTTCTAGGTATTAGGTATTAGGTTTTAGTGTCGCCTCGAACCTGCTTTTCACCACTGCGCTTGGCTCGTCTCTGCCTGAAACCTATAAGCTGAAACCTGAAACCTGCTCTTTATCATTTAATGCAGTTTCATTTTGGGGCGCACCACGCGCAGTACTTTTTCGCTGATCCACAAGGCAAAGGTTTTTGCGCTGCCGTGAATGGCGCGCTGATGCATGCGATACAGTGAAATATACATAAAGCGGGCTATTTTACCTTCAATAAAAAAGCTGTTGCTGGTTAAGTTACCCATTAAATTACCCACTGTGCTGTAGCGCGATAAGTTAACCAAAGAGCCATGATCGCTGTATTTAAAGGCGCTCAGCGGTTGTTGTTTTAACGTTGCAATAATATTTTTTTCAATACATTGCGCCATTTGGTGCGCCGATTGGGCACGTGGCGGTACTTGTTTACCATCGGCTTGCATAAACGCACAGCAATCGCCTAACACAAAAATGCTGTCATCAACGCTGCTTTGTAAATACTGGTTAACGTGTATTTGGTTGCTGCGAGTAAGCTCAAACAGGGCTAAGTCTTTAATAAAGTCGGGGGCTTTAACGCCTGCGGCCCACACCATAATATCGGCATTGATTTGTTCGTCGTCTTGGGTGATAAAGCCCTGCTCGGTGGCCTGTTTTACTTGAGTGTGCTCGCGTACGTTAACGCCTAATTTAAGCAGTTCGCGCTTAGCACTCACGGCAATGCGCTCGGGCAGCGCGGGTAAAATACGCGCTCCCGCTTCAATTAAATGAATATGTAAGCGCTTCGACGACATATTGGTTAAACCGTATAGCTTTAACAGTTCAGAAACATGATACAGCTCGGCCGATAACTCCACCCCGGTGGCCCCGCCACCGACAATGGCAATATTTAACGATTGTTGTTGGTTGTCGTCTTGGTGCAAGCGGGTAAAGCTGTCGAGAAGGGCGTGTTGAAAACGTTCTGCTTGTTGGGCCGAGTCTAAAAGGTAGCAATGCTGTTTAATGCCGGGGGTATTAAAGTCGTTACTTACACTGCCAATGGCAATGACTAGGTAGTCGTAGCGTACACTGCGCTCGGGTAATACAGTGTGACCCACTTCGTCGTAAAGTGGCGCTAGGGTAATGGTTTTATTGTTTTGATTTATGTTACAAAAGGTGCCCAGTTGAAAGCGGTAATGATGTTTAGCAGCATGAGCACTGTACACCACACCATCTAAATCGGGGTCAATTGAGCCCGTTGCGACTTCGTGGAGTAACGGTTTCCAAATGTGAGTACGATTTTTATCGATTAATAAAATATCTGCGTGTTTTTTCTTACCGAGTTTATGTCCTAATTGCGTTGCAAGCTCTAATCCGCCAGCACCCCCGCCAATTACCACGATTCTAGGAGTAGTTATTTCCATTGTGTTGCCCTTAAAAATAATATACCCAAATAATCTGTATTGTGATTTTTAGAAGGTTATTTGGGTATTGCTAAATTATTTTGGCAAACGTTGCAGTGCGTTAGCGAACACTATTTTGCGCCTAAATAATGCATCTGTCAGCAAAAAAAGCCGCTGAATGCTGTATACTGGGTTGCAATTATTTCATCTACAGGCAATAACTGAGTTATCAGCCTGAGCCGGCAAAAAAGGAACTTTATATGAGCCTTTCGCTTCTTCAATCACTTGAGCAACACTTTGGCTTTAACCACTTCCGTACTGGGCAACAGCAAACCATTGAGCAACTGTTAAATGGCCAATCGTCGTTGGCAATATTTCCTACCGGCTCTGGTAAGTCATTGTGTTATCAGTTAACGGCGTTACATTTACCGCATTTAACCTTAGTGGTGTCGCCGCTATTGGCGCTGATGAAAGATCAAATTAGCTTTTTAAATAGCAAAGGCATTTATGCTGCCAGCCTCGATTCGAGCCAAGACCAACTGCAAAGCACCACCGTGATGAACGATGTGCGCAGTGGCAAAGTAAAGGTGCTGATGGTGTCGGTGGAACGCTTTAAAAATGAGCGCTTTAGAGAGTTTATCAGCCAAGTAGCGCTGTCGATGTTAGTGGTTGATGAAGCGCACTGTATTTCGGAGTGGGGGCATAACTTTAGACCCGATTACTTAAAGCTGCCGCGTTATCGTGAAGAGCTGAATATTCCGTTGGTGTTGCTGCTGACCGCCACCGCCACTAAAAAAGTAAAACGCGATATGGCCGAGCGCTTTGCTATTGACCCCGCGTGCATAGTCCAAACCGGCTTTTACCGCAGTAACCTCGATTTAACTGTATTGAGTGTTAAAACCGCAGATAAAAACACAGCGCTGACTAATATTGTGCGCGCCCAGCAAGGCCCGGGTATTGTGTATGTCACGCTGCAGCAAAGCGCCGAGCAAGTGGCGAAGGTGCTCAGTGAGCAAGGGCTGCAAGCGGTGGCGTATCATGCTGGGCTTGACGATACGCTACGCGGGCAAATTCAAGACGATTTTATGAGTGGTAAAATAAATGTAGTGGTGGCCACCATTGCCTTTGGCATGGGGGTCGATAAAGCCGACATACGTTTTGTTATTCATTACGATTTACCCAAATCAATCGAAAACTACAGCCAAGAAATTGGCCGTGCTGGGCGCGATGGCAAGCCCTCAAACTGTTATACCTTAGCCAATTTAGATGGCTTAAACACAGTAGAAAACTTTGTTTATGGCGACACGCCTGAGCTGAGCGGTATTGAGTATGTAATTAACGATATTCGTCAACATCAGCTGCAGCAACAATGGGAAATGCAAGAATATAGCCTTTCCAGCGACAGTAATATTCGCCAGTTAGCACTTAAAACCTTGTTAGTGCAGTTAGAAATACAAGGGGCAATTACGCCGCAGTATGCTTACTACGCCGATTTTAAATATAAGTTTTTGGTCGATAAAACCGAGTTACTGAGTCAGTTTGACGCGCAGCGCCAAGCGTTTTTAACGCAAATATTTAACCATACCACGTTTAAAAAAATCTGGGGCACGCTTAATTTTGACAGCCTCACGCAAGCGGCGCAGGTGGAGCGAAAACGCGTGGTAGCAGCGCTTGACTACTTAGCCGAAAAACAGCTTATTGCGCTTGAAACTAAACGTATTACTCAAGTATATAAAGTGCACAACGATGTGCTAGATAACCCGCAACTTGCCCAGCAACTGCATGATTACTTTAGTGATAAAGAGCAGGCCGAAATTAAACGTATTG
>NZ_JBFJHD010000124.1:0-9304 GCF_041613455.1 Pseudoalteromonas sp.
CGAGCGACGCCAGACCTCATAAAAGTCAACTTTTGAGTTTGACATATGGCGCTCAAATACCCGCAACATAAAGCGTTTAACGTCGGCGGCACCGAGCTTATGCAGGTTTAGAATACGGCGAAAAATCTCTTTATAAATAGTTGAGTCTTGCACATTATTCAGCGGGATCATTTTTAAGTTGATCGCATCGTCAAACGGCGTCGCGCCGCCAGTTAATAGCGCGTTGAGCTCTTGGGCTTTGAGCTCTATTGGGTTGTAATTAAGTTGCTTTAAATGGGTAAACAACTTAGTAAACTTAACAATGGTATTGCCTTGCGTGTACTGGGCTAAATCAAGCTTACCTTGGTAACAAAAATACTGATGCGCATAACCGGCTATTTTACCTAAACCGGCAACGCCTATTACCACTGAGCCATGGGGCAAGTTTGCTTCAAGTAAGATATACGATTGATCCGACGCAAAATAAAATTTACGCGTTTCCTCTAAATCATGGCCATCCCACTCGGTGAGGCGTAAATCGTTGATCAGTGGAAACTGTAGCGCGTTGATTACTGAACTTTTACCGGTGTTATTAGGCGCGCAAATAGAGCTGCTTTTATCCAGCGGAATGACACATTTTGCATAGCCTGCGGTATTTAGCAGCGCAAGTTTACTCAGTCCGTATAAGTTGTTCATGCTTCATCCTCCGCTAAATAGGTTTCTTCGTTTACTTCCATTAAGGCATCAATATAGCGATGGATGGGGGCTTGCAGCATAAAACCGTGTTCAACTTCACGCGCTAGCCCTAATCGTACCATGCGCAGGTACACGTCTTTGCGCAGATCTGATCCCGAAAATATTTCTAGCTGTTCAAACAAGTGTTTATTAATTTGTACTAAGGTTTGCATCAGCTCTAAGTCGTTGACCTCGTCAAACAGGGCGCGCAATGGGTCTTTACCGGTGTTGGCGTAATGCTCAATCAAAATATAAATCGTTAGCGCAATAGCACGAGAAATTTTGCCCATGTTAGGGGTGCTTTCGTCACTGGCAAAATAGTAAAAACCACGGCTGTCGTGTTTTAACTCGTTTCCCAGTGCACTAAATAATGCGCTGTAAGCCTCAATGTGTTGATCCAGCTCTTGCCACATCACATTGTCGTGCTCGCAGAGGTGGTAACCCGCCGTTAGCTTTTTATTAATTGCTTGTAAGTGACTTAGTTCGTTTAAATTTATTTGTGTCATGGTGTTTACTCGTGTGCCTTAGTGGTGGCTTCAGGCTGAGAATTAAAGGGGTATAAAGAAAAATGCTGGCCGGCAATTTTGACCCGTGTTTTGTCGTTACTTTGGCGAATAGCCAGTTCATTGTCACTCACCAGCTTTTGATACAAAAACAACATTTCGTCGGCATCAAGGCCTGGGTAACTGTCGTCCAAAAATTGCAATAACGGTTGCGACTTACTGCGTTGTTGGCCAAAGCGTTGAGTAAAGCGCTGTTTGACCTCGTCGTAATCAGGAATATTAGGCGCCACAAAGGCGGGCACATCCTGTTGCTCAGGCAATTGGTACTCTTGGTGTTCAAACTCAACCAAACTAGCCATATAAGCGATGATGTGGCGTTGCTGGCCTAACGAATAACGTTGCGTATCGCTGACAAAGTGCGGCTGCACTGCGCTGAGCATGCTGTCGACGCCATTTTTACGAATTAACCCAAGCACTTTAGCCGCTTGGCGGGTAATTAAATTGTTACGGCGTAATTCTTCACGCAACGGCATGAGCATATCGGCACTTTTACGTAAGCTTTCACGCCCGACTAAATGCATTTCGAGAATGCGAGTGCGCAATTGCTCAAGCATGCGTTTATCGTGGTAGGCTTTACCAGATTGTTCAATATGCTGTATTTGCGTGCTAATTTGTTGCTCTATTAAACTAAAGCAGGCATGAAACTCGCCGCGTATATCGACCATTTTCAACATTGGCTCTATGTATTCGTCAAACGCTTCGATAACGCCTTGATAACGTTTTTGCAGTGATTGCACCGCGTTATCGGACTTGGCTTGCTCAACAATATTTAATATGGCATTTTCGTTGTGGGCGTATAATTTCATTATTTTTCGCACCCGATCATCCATAATACGGCTAAAACGCCGTAAATCGTCAAAATCTTCAATTTCACCCGCTTGGGCTAAACGATTGCCTAAACGGGCTAAATCATCAACTAACACGCTAATTTCTTGCGCTAAGCCTAAATGCTCTTCTTGCAGTAAAAAAGTGGCAAAATCGGCAATAGCGCGGTTTATTTCGAGCTGTGAAGATTTCGCTAAAGGAATAATAATATCTTGATTTAACAAGCGATTAGTTTCTTTATATACGCGCTCATTAGGCCAAGAGGGCTGTTTTTGTTTGATGGCGTTTTGTAAGTCTTTAAGACTAAAATCGGCCATTTTAAAACGTTTAAATAACAGCTCTAGCACACCCCAATGTTCGTTGAGGGTATTGAGCCGCTTTTTAGCTGGGATCATAAGGCGTTAATACATCCTAGTAAGGTGTTGCGGTAACCTAAGTCAAAGTTCACAGGGTAACTTTACGGCTTAAATTGCCATTTTTGTGATATTGGCGGCAATACTTCTTATGGTATTCGTTTTTCACGCTATTTAGTAATAGTTTTTGACTATGCATAGTGATAACATTCGCGCCGAAAAATAGGTACACAGAATAGCTAAATTTATTCATGGGTCAATTTTTACATTAAACCGAAGGTTGTTCAATTATCATGGTTTCCTCAATTATATTAACTCTGATAGCGATTGCATTTTTGCTGATTGTTATTGAGGATGTAATTCACGTAAACAAAGCTAAAACTACGCTTTTTTTTGGTACGCTTTGTTGGATTATCTCCTTTATTTTTCCTATTAATGGGCAAAGCCCCGCAACGATACAAGAACTCCTTAATCATAATATTTTAGAAATTGCCTCGTTATGGTTGTTTTTAATGGCGGCAATGACCTTTGTAGCCTATTTAAACTCCAAAGGGTTTATCGAAAATATTGTTAATCGGGTGATGCCAAAAACAATTAGTGAACGCCAGCTAATGTTTTTAATTGGTCTGTTTGCTTTTATCTTCTCCTCTATTTCCGATAACGTTACCGCCACACTCATTTCACTTGCCGTCGTTTTATCCTTAAAACTTGAAACCAAAAAGCTGCTTAAATACGCAACGCTGATTATTTTTGCGGTAAACTCAGGGGGCGTGTCGCTTATCACCGGTGATGTAACCACCTTAATGATATTTTTAGATGGCAAAGTCACAATCAGTAATTTATTGCTACTGATAGGGCCTGCTTTTGTCAGCGTGATGTTGCTTGCTGCATTATTGTCTATCGGCTTAAACGGTCGCGTTGATTTTACTAAGAGCAAACAAAAGCGCATTGAAAAAACCGACATCACCATCGCGATTATCTTTTTATCGACCGTGATAGCCACGCTAACATTAAGTGTTTTATACAGTGTGCCGCCATTACTGACCTTTTTGTTTGGCCTATCGATGATGTTTTTAGTGGCGCAATTCCTGATGCGTAAAAAAGACATTAATAAAGATATGATTGATTTTATTCGTGAAATTGAATACGACACGTTATTGTTCTTTGTTGGGGTGTTGCTATTGGTTGGTGCGCTAAAAGAAGTGGGGGTATTGAGTCAGTTTACTAACTTATACGCCATCATGGCGCCAGAATATGCAAACTATTTAATGGGCATATTATCGGCGGGCGTTGATAACGTACCATTGACCGCGGCACTTTTAAAAGCCGATATCATTATGTCACAGCAGCATTGGTTGTCGTTTACTTATGCCACCGGTGTTGGTGGGTCATTACTGATCATTGGCTCGGCGGCCGGTATTATTGCAATGAGCAAAGTAAAGGGGCTGACATTTATGAATTACTTACGCTTATCATTTTATTTATTAATTTGTTATACCGTAGGGTATACAGGCTCGTATTTAGTCGGCAGTTTTGTTTAAAAGCACTTGACAGCTAGATGTCTAAACGATAACTTGCAAAACCTCAGCGGTGGATTGAGCCTTTCAATCAGCGCTGAGGTTTTGTTTTATTAGTGTCATATAAACACGCATTAATACAACATTCAGAAGAGGTGCGATACTTAGGTATTTAATGGTAGGCGACGTATGCCGATGACCATTAAAGAGGGAAGTACTCGCCGAGAAAAACAATACTACGTCGGCATTGTTTTTCGGTTTATGGGGCTGAATCCTCAAAACTGTCACCAATTGTAGGTGGAGAGCTTCTGGCAGTGGATTTTTCATATCTATATTTCCTGCCAAGTTCTTCTTGTTTTAGTACGGTTTGGATACCGTAACAGGAGACGAAATGACTAGCCAATCAGTGCCACACTTAGTAGCAGGCACCCAATCAAATTACACCGTTGCAAAATTTGGCGGCACCAGCGTCGCGGACTTTACGGCGATGAACCGTTGCAGTGATATTATATGTGCCGACAGCAGTGTGCGTATTGTTACACTTAGCGCCAGTGCAGGTGTGACGAACCATTTAGTTGAGCTTTGTAATGCCAATTTAAGCCCCGCGCAGCGTCAACAGCATATAGACGGTGTGGTGGCAATCCAGCAAGCTATTTTAGCTGAGTTGACCTTAGATGCTGACTTAGCCAGTGGTTTTAACGACACGCTTAATGCGTTTATACAATTAGCCAGCCAGGTGCTCACCAGCAGCGCGTTGCACGATGAACTGTTAAGCTTTGGCGAACGTTTGTCGAGCTATTTATTTACCCAAGTGCTGCGTTTAAAAGGGCTCAATGCGGTTCGTTTTGATGTACGCCAAGTGCTAAAAACCGATAGCCAATTTGGTAAAGCCACACCCAATGTGGCCGCTACGGCACAGGCCGCACAGACCTTACTTATTCCAAAATTAGCCGAGCAAGTTATTGTTACACAAGGTTTTATTGGCAGTGATGCCGCAGGGCAAACAACCACATTGGGGCGGGGCGGCTCAGACTATAGCGCGGCCTTATTAGCCGAGGCAATTAACGCCAAAAGTGTGCATATATGGACCGATGTAGTGGGTATTTTTAGTACCGATCCGCGCTTGTGTAGTAAAGCCACACCGATTGCGCGATTAAGTTTTGATGAAGCCGCAGAAATGGCGACCTTTGGCGCTAAAGTATTGCACCCAGCGACTATTTTACCTGCCAGTCGCAGTCATATTAATGTGTTTGTTGGTTCGAGTCGTGAGCCACAGCGCGGTGGTACTTGGATTGAACGTGAAAAAACCCAGCAACCCGGAATTCGCGCCGTTACCCAGCGTAAAAATCAAATATTGTTAACCCTTAAAAGCCCCGAAATGCTATTGGCGAGTGGCTTTTTAGCGCGGGTATTTACTATTTTAAGTGAGTTTAATATATCGGTTGATTTAGTCACTACGTCAGAAATTAGCGTGGCAATCACCCTAGATAATGCAGCGAATGCGTCGCGCCCTGAGCTTGATCAAGGTTGTTTAGACAAACTGGCAGAGTTTTGTCATGTATCGGTAGAAAACAACCTCACGCTGGTGGCGCTGATTGGTTCTGAGATCCAGTTACGCCAACATGAAATGAACTTAATGCAGGTACTCAGCGACTTTAATATTCGACTCATTTGCCATGGTGCGAGTAAACATAACTTGTGCTTTTTAGTGGAGCAAAGCGAGTCAGATAACGTGGTACAAGCTATTCATAGTCGCTTACTTGAAAGCGATTACGCGGCGTAATTGTGTTAAGCCAATAACAGCGCACCGCCACTCGGCGCGCTGTTGCATCACCACGCTAATATCAAAATCTGCCGTTTGCGCCTGCTCGGCATTGGCCATGTCATTATTAATTGCCGCCGCGGTTATATTACCGCTGCGGGCAACAAGCGCGGCCTTGGTTAATTCGCTAAACACATTGGGACTGAGTAATTTTGCGATTGGCCGACTGGTAGCCTTAGCCAGCGCTTCTTTTAAGGTCCAAATTCTAAAAAAGTGCTGCGCTTGCGCAAGCGCGGTTGTGGGCGCGGTGATAAGGGTTATTTCATCGGCGTGATAAAAGTGTTTGGCTAATTTGGCAAATGGCCGCTGCAGGCTTATTTTTTCAATATCGAAGCCAAATGGCAATTGCTCAGGGTTAAGCGCTGCGCCAACAAAACCATGCGAGTGGGAAATACAGCAATTAATAATACGCCCGTTAACATGCAGTTGTAGTTTGCTGCTGGCTTGATCAAACTGTGAGCTAATAGCCGTTAAGGGGGTGGCTGCAAATTCACTAAAACAGCTTTTCAATAAATATTTTAATAATAACCGAGTGGCTAAATATTCTTGTTTTGCTTGCGGGCTTTTTCGGCGACTGATGACCTGTAACTCAAATGGGCTTAGATAATCGGCCACTTTGTATTGCCTCATATCGAGGGATTTAGCGTTAAATAATAAAATACTCCCGCTAGTTTGCTTTAGTGGTGCAATAGGTAAGGTGTTTTTAAAGTAAGACAAACTGATCATCGCTCAAAGAATAAAAATTAATACTAAACCACTATTTGAAGATAAAGCTGCACAGATAGTAAGCGGTTTTTGCTTGTTGTGCGCCTGAGCTACATTTTTATTACTAAGGCGCGGTGAAATATGGTTTAATTCACCCTAATAAAAATAGTAACAGATTTGTAGGTGTATGGCACAAGTGCGTGATGGTTTTCAAAGCCGACTGGGTTTTGTTTTAGCGGCTGCAGGCGCAGCGGTGGGTTTAGGTAATATTTGGGGCTTTCCTACACAGGCGGCGAACCACGGTGGTGGCGCATTTTTGCTGGTGTACTTTATTGTTATATTTTTACTCGCCTTACCCGCGTTATACACCGAATTGTATTTAGGCTATAAAGCACAAGCAAACCCTGTTATTGCCTTGCGCGACGCGTGGCAAGATCAAGCACCTAAAGTGGGGGCTGCTGCAGGTTATATTGGTTTGGCCGGCGCTATCGTGATGCTTAGTTTTTACTCCATCGTTGCCGGTTGGATGTTGTCGTATGCCATCGAGCCCATTAGCTCTTTTTTAGGCTTTAGTGATGTTAGTGAGTTTTTGCATAGCGATTCGATGCTGCGTAACTTTATATTCACCCCGTTAATGCTCATTTTTACCGCCAGTATTATTTTAAAGGGCGTGAAATCTGGTATCGAAACCTGGTCGCGCCGTTTAATGCCGGTGCTGTTGCTATTGTTAATTGGTTTAATTGTTTATATTGCCACTCTTAATGGCGCAAGTGCTGGGTTTGCCGCGTATTTAATTCCCGATTTTAGCCAAATACTCGATCCTAATTTGATTATTGCGGCAATGGGGCAAGCCTTTTTCTCGCTGTCGTTAGGGGTAGGCTGCATGATGATTTACGGCTCGTACTTAAAACCGGGGGCTAATTTACCTAAGCTTACCGTAAGCGTTGCTTTATTAGATACCAGCGTGGCATTTTTAGCCGGGCTGCTGATCATTCCGGCTATTTATGTGGCGCAACATAATGGCGTTGAAGTGTTTAGCAACGGTAAGCTCATTGGCGAAGGCCAGCTTATTTTTGCTATTTTACCAGCCTTATTTAGCACCATGGGTGATATTGGCTTACTAATAGGGCTGTTGTTTTTTGTGCTGATGTCGATAGCCTCAGTAACCTCTACCATTTCGACCACCGAAATTCCGGTGGCGTTTTTAGTCGAAAACCACAATGTCGATCGCAGCAAAGCCACCTGGTTTATCAGCGCCGTAGTACTGTTTTTCGCCAGCTTAATTATCCTCAATTTTGACTGGTTATTTGGCCTAGTAATTATGTTATTTACCCAATATCAATTACCGTTAATGGGATTATTTTACTTTGTTACCGTTGGCTGGTTATGGCAGCGCGGGAATAAATTGCGTCAAGCAAGCGCTGGTGTGCACTACTGGTTTGCGCAATACATCCGTTTTGTATGCCCAGTATTAATGACCTTAGTGTTTGCCAATGTGGCGTTTAATTAATGCATTAACAACGTGCAGAGTTTAAAAAAAGCGCAGCGATTAACCGTCACTGCGCTTTTTTTGTGCGTTGAATGTTTGCGGCTATTGGCTATAAAACTTGGTTAGCCAGTGGCTTGTCGTGTGCAACGTCAAGGGCATTTTGTAGCGTAGTGTTGGCAATCACAGTGAGCGCTTCTTGAGTAAAAAAGCCTTGGTGACCGGTAATAAGTACATTTTTAAAACTCACTAAACGAGAAAATATATCATCTTGGTTGATGTCGTCGCTGTGATTTTTAAAAAATAACTCCGATTCTTGCTCGTATACATCAAGCCCTAAATAGCCTAACTTTTCGCTTTTCAGCGCCTTAATACAGGCCTTACTGTTGAGTAGGGCCCCACGAGAGGTGTTGATCAGCATCACCCCCGTTTTCATTTTATTAAAGGCGGCGTCGTTAATTAAATGATGGGTTTGCTCATTGAGTGGGCAGTGTAGCGAGATAATGTCGCTTTGCCTTAACAGCGTGTCTAAATCAGTGATGCGATAATGGCCTGTTTGCGCTTCAGGATCGCACACCAATATTTGCGCGCCAAAGCCATTTAAAATATGTGTAAGTGCGGTGCCAATTTTACCACAGCCAATAATACCCACGGTTTTATGGTGTAAGTTAAAGCCCAGCAAACCATTAAGATCGAAGTTATCTTCGCGTACTCGGTTATACGCTTTATGGGTTTTGCGGCTCAGTGTTAACATTAAGGCTATGGCATGCTCGGCAACGGCTTCAGGGCTGTAGGCCGGCACGCGCAATACCTTGATATGGTGTTGTTTTGCAGCAGCCAAATCGACATTATTAAATCCAGCACAACGTAGCAACACAGTAGCTACTTGTAATTTTGCAAGCTGTGCCAGCACCGCCTTATTTACGCTGTCGTTCACAAACACACACACGGCATCATAACCCGACGCTAAAACGGCGGTTTGTTCATTAAGTGCTTGTTGAAAATAATCTATGGTTATTCCGTTGTGTTTACTGACACTGTGTTGAAAAAAACTAACTTCGTATTTTTGGCTACTAAAAAAAGCAATATTCATGAGGCAACTCCACGCGATAATACACAGTGATTTATTATCAGCGTAAACCAGTTTATGGTATTGCGCTTAGTGAAACGCTATTTTATTGATCTAGACACGCCTTTATCCGCCCAAATAGTTAATACCGCTGAGAGTTACACGCTGTTTGTATGAGCGGCCGCTAGGTTACTTTCTATGGCGAGCTGCAGTGCGCTTGGTTTAGTGCGCGGGGCATAACGCGCAATTA
>NZ_JBFJHD010000125.1:0-9113 GCF_041613455.1 Pseudoalteromonas sp.
AAGATGTAGAAGTGATGGAACGCTTTTTAGCCATGCTTGAAGATTGCGACGACGTTCAAATCGTGTACCACAACGCCGAGTTTTAAGCGCTAATAACCCGCGTGTTTAAAGGCCAACTTAGTTGGTCTTTTTGTTTTTTGTAAAATGGATTAGTAAATTTTGAATACCCTAGAACAACTGCGTGCGGGTGCTTTAAGCGGCGCTCGCCACTTACAAATAGTAGAAAACCTCACTGATTTTCCAGAGGAAATTTTTAGCCTTGCCGACACCCTTGAAGTGCTTGATTTATCAAATAACCAATTAAGCGAGTTACCGGCTGATTTTGCTCGGCTGACAAAATTAAAACGGCTGTTTCTATCGTTTAATCAGTTTAAGCATATTCCTGCTGTGTTAGCCCAGTGCCCCGCACTGATTATGATTGCGTTTAAGGGCAATCAAATTAGTGACTTTGCTGAGCATAGCTTGCCGCTCACAACTCAGTGGTTGATTTTAACCGACAACCGTATTGAGCAATTACCGCAGTCATTTGGCGAGCTTAAGCAGCTGCGCAAACTCGCCCTTGCCGGGAACCGCTTACGCACGTTGCCAAGCAGCATGCAGCAGTGTAAAAACCTCGAATTAGTGCGCTTATCCGCTAATAACTTAACCCACCTAGATAATTGGCTATTTGAGTTACCCAAGCTCAGTTGGCTTGCCTTTGCGGGAAACAATTTTAATAAAGCGCAGTGCCTAACACAAAGTAGTTTAGAGAATAAGCCACTGAGTGATTACACATTACAGCAGGTTATTGGCCAAGGCGCCTCTGGCGTGATCCACCTTGCAAAAACTGAAAATAAAGCGGTTGCTATTAAGTTATTTAAAGGTGCAATTACCAGCGATGGTTACCCGCTTGATGAAGTGAACTGTTGCTTACAAGCAAATGAACATGCCAATTTAATTAAGGTACTTGCATATATAGAGCAAGATCAGCAACTTGGTTTAGTGATGGAGCTAATAGATAATAACTTTAGCAATTTAGGATCACCGCCAAGCTTGCACAGCTGCACCCGCGACACCTTCGCAGATGGCTGCAACTATAGTAGCCAAGCCATTTATAAAATTGTGCAGCAAATGGCCAACACCCTGCAGCATTTGCATGTAAATAAAGTAAGCCATGGCGACGTGTACGCGCACAACACCCTGGTAAACCAACACGCAGAGGTTTTATTTGGCGATTTTGGTGCAGCAACTAATTTAGTCATGTTGAGTGAATATCAACGCCAACAAATGCAACGAATTGAAGTTAGAGCCATGGGGTGTCTAATCGATGATTTACTCACTGTGTGCAACGACAGCAATGACCAGGTTGCTGAGCTTACAGCACTTGCTAAACGGTGTATGCACACTGATATGGCGCAGCGCCCAACATTCAGCCAATTAGCACAACTGCTATAACGAGCACAAAAAAGCCACGCAATGCGTGGCTTGTTAAGCTTTAGTTAAACGCTTATATTATAAAAACTTACCAAGCGCTTTTACTTGATCTAGCATGCGGTTTGAAAAACCCCATTCGTTATCGTACCACGCCATAACCTTCACGAGCTTACCGGTCGCTTTTGTTTGAGTTGAGTCAAACACACACGACGCTGGGTTATGGTTAAAGTCGATAGAAACCAGCGGTAACTCGTTATATTGTAAAATGTCTTGCATTGCGCCATGCGCCGCATCTTGCATAATGGCATTGATTTCTGCAATGGAGGTATCACGCTTAGCAATAAAGGTAAAATCAACTAATGATACATTAATGGTAGGCACTCGCACCGACATACCATCTAACTTACCCGAAAGCTCCGGTAATACTAAGCCCACAGCTTTTGCTGCCCCCGTTTTAGTGGGGATCATCGATTGTGTTGCGCTACGCGCACGGTATAAGTCTGGGTGATACACGTCTGATAAGTTTTGATCGTTGGTGTAAGCATGAATAGTTGTCATGCTACCTTGCTCAATACCTACCGTGTCGTTCAGTGCTTTTGCAATCGGCGCTAAGCAGTTAGTGGTACACGATGCATTAGAAATTATATTGCTGTCGGCCGTTAATACATGGCTGTTTACACCGTGTACAACAGTGGCATCTAAATCGGTGCCCGGAGCTGATACAATGACTTTTTTAGCACCCGCAGTAATATGTTTAGCGGCGGCTTCACGCGTGGTGAATAGCCCAGTACACTCTAAAACAATATCAACGCCTAATGCTTGCCACGGTAAATTTGCCGGATCACGTTCTTGCGTGAGGGTAATAACATCGTCGCCAATTAGCAGTGTATTATCAGCTAAGGTTACTTTTTTAGAAAACTGGCCATGCACTGAGTCAAATTGAGTAAGGTGGGCATTGACATTAGCGGGCGCTAAATCGTTAATTGCCACGATTTTAATTTCATCATTTTGTGCTGATTCATACAGTGCACGTAATACATTACGTCCGATACGGCCATAGCCATTAATTGCTACATTAATCATTTTTGACTCCTATTTACTTCACATGCTTGGCGAGCAAGCGATTCAATAGCTTGCCAGTCTTTGTTTTCAATTAATTGTTTGTCTAACATCCAGGTACCACCTACACAAATTACATTGTTAAGTGCTAAGTAGTTAGGCGCAGTGGCAAGTGTGATACCACCTGTGGGGCAAAATGTTACATCGGGTAATGGGCCTGCAATCGATTTAAGCATCGCAGTGCCACCCGCAGCCTCTGCAGGAAAAAATTTTAAATATTTAAAACCCTGCGACGCTAACTGCATTACTTCACTTGGGGTAGCGGCGCCCGGTAAAAAAGGAATATCCGTGGTTTTTGCCAGTGCAACGAGTTCGTCGTTTACACCTGGGCTAACCATAAAGTCAGCGCCTGCGGCCACTGAAGCATCAAAGCTGGCTTTATCAACCACAGTGCCGGTACCCACATAGGCTTCAGGTACCGCAGCTTTCATTAATTTTACCGCTTCAATCGCAATCGGTGTACGCAGCGTAATTTCAAGTGCTTTTAAGCCGCCGTTATACAGTGCCTGTGCAAGCGGTGCTGCGTCTTCTAAATTATCGATTACCACAACAGGGACGACAGGCGCCGATGCTAATATTTTTTCAATACTCATAACTGTTCCTCATTACCCACAATGGCTAATTAATCTTCAATTCCAAATGCACTGGCACCTAAATCGGCGCTGCTAACAATGTTTCTAAAGCCGGTGAATAACTCACGCCCAGTACCAAAAGTTAAGCTAGGTAGGCTTAATTGCAGCTCGCGCTTAGCCAGCTCATCATCGCTAACATGAACTTTTAAAATGCCATTTGGCGCATCTAACGTAACTAAATCACCTTCATGAATTTTAGCAATAATGCCACCTTCAACCGCTTCTGGGGCTAAGTGAATCGCTGCAGGCACTTTACCTGATGCGCCCGACATACGGCCATCGGTAACAATGGCTACTTTAAAGCCTTGATCTTGCAAGGTGGCCATGACCGGCGTTAACTTGTGCAGCTCTGGCATCCCTTTCGCTTTCGGTCCTTGCTCTTTAAGCACCGCAATAAAGTCTTGGTTTAACTCGCCGCGGCTGTAAGCATCTTGTAATTCGCCTTGTGAGCTGAACACTTTTGCTGTAGCCGTAACCACTTGGTGCTCTGTGGCCACTGCCGATACTTTAATGACCGCTTTACCTAAATTACCGGTTAACAGTTGTAAGCCACCTTGCTTACTAAACGGATTAGATACAGGGCGAAGTACCTCTTCATCATGAGAATTCTCTGGGCACGCAACCCACTTCACTTTAGTTGGGCCAGTTGCATTACTGAGGATTACGCTGTCATCTTTATCTAACCGCGGCTCGGTCATATAAGGGGCTAAACCTTCGCCAAGCATGGTTTTCACATCGGTATGTAAATACCCTGCGCTTGCTAATTCGCGCATTAAAAAGCCCATACCACCCGCAGCTTGAAAATGATTTACATCGGCAGAGCCATTAGGATAAATACGTGTCAGCAGTGGTACAACCGCCGATAAATCCGACATATCTTTCCAAGTCACTTGAATACCCGCGGCTTTAGCAATTGCCACAATATGAATGGCATGATTGGTTGAGCCGCCAGTTGAGAGTAAACCTACTAAGCCATTAACTATGGTTTTTTCGCTAATAACATCCGCTAAACATGGGCTGTCTTTATCGTCGGTTAATTGCTTAAGCATGGTTTCTACCGCGTTACCGGTTAAGCCATCGCGAAGCTCTGTGTATGGGTTAATAAACGAGCTACCAGGCAAGTGTAAGCCCATTATTTCCATTAACATTTGGTTTGAATTAGCAGTGCCGTAAAAAGTACAGGTGCCGGCACTATGATAAGACGCGCTTTCAGCTTCAAGTAAGTCTTCGCGACTAACTAAGCCTTGGGCAAACTTTTGACGAATACGCGCTTTTTCTTTGTTTGGAATGCCAGATTGCATCGGCCCTGCTGGTAAAAAGAATACCGGTAAGTGGCCAAACGATAACGCACCAATTAATAATCCCGGTACAATTTTGTCGCACACACCTAAACAAAATACACCATCAAATACATCATGCGACAGTGATATAGCGGTAGACATTGCAATCACATCGCGTGAAAACAACGACAATTCCATGCCGTCACGCCCTTGCGTAACGCCATCACACATAGCCGGTACGCCGCCTGCCACTTGTGCTGTAGCGTCGTATTTTGTGGCAATGCTTTTAATTAAATCGGGGTAATCTTTATACGGTACGTGTGCCGATAACATATCGTTGTAAGAATTAATGATTGCTAGGTTTGGTTGCTCATCCGCTTTTAAGCGTGCTTTGTCGTCACTGCTACAGGCCGCCATAACGTGGGCAATGTTGCCGCAGCCTAATCCAGCACGCACTCTTGTTTGTTTTTTTGCGTGTGAAATACGATCTAAATAAGCTTGGCGGGTTGCTTGGCTGCGCGAAATGATACGTTCGGTGACTTCTTGAATTCGTGGATGCAACATAATATAACTCAACTCTATTCGTTAGAGGATAAAGGCTCAGTGGCAACTAAAGACTCCACGTATTTAATTGCCCTGAGCATCTTTGGCTTACCCGTTCAAAGGTACCCTGCCAGGGAGTCTCTCACAACCTTCCTGACACCGGTGTCACTGTATTAACGCACGAGCATGACACCGGTGTCAACCCTGAGCCATAAAAATAGTCTATTTTTTTAACATCTGCAAATTTTAGCCGTTTATTTCGCCGCTTTTTAGCCATAAAAAAACCCAAGTACGCGTCACTCATACTTGGGTTACTGTGAAAAGCAGTGTAACTGTGGTGGCTAACTCATTTCACGGCGGCGGTTGACTCGCGCGTAATAAGTTTCGCTTCAAGCGTTGCTTGATAGGGTTTTTCTTGCGGCTCTACAATTGACGCAATAAGTTGAGTGACCGCTTGTTTAGTCATTTCCTCAACAGGTTGTGCAATGGTGGTTAATCCTGGCCAAATATGGCGCGCTATCGGTGCGTTATCAAAGCCTGCAATTGAAATATCTTCGGGCACTTTTAAGCTGCGCTGAGTGGCTAACTTAAGCACTGCCGCCGCCATGTAATCGTTTGAAGCAAATACGGCCGTTGGTCGTGGCGATAAGTCTAAAATACTACGCGCACTGTCTACCCCTGAGTGGTAACTAAAGTTACCCTCTTCCACTAAACGCTCTTCAAACTCAATGCCATGAGTAGCTAAGGCGCGGCGGTATCCCATAAAGCGTTGTTCGGTGGCACTGTGATCAGGGTGACCTTTAATGAACGCAATCGCAGTATGACCTAACGAAATTAAATGCTCGGTTATTTCAAACGCGCCCTGCTCATCATTACTGCGCACCGAAATAGAATCATCTTCTAAAACCGCCGACGCAACGCGAGCATAAGGAATATTTTTCGATTTTAAAAAGTCGGCTAATTCGGCAAAGTCCGAAAATGGCGGGGTTAATACTAAGCCATCTAAGCGAGACGATTGCAGCAGCTGGTCAATATTGTTGATCAGCGCATCGCCGCGCAGCTCACAGGGGTGAATAAGCAAGTTATAATTATTTTCTTGGCACGCTGCAAGTGCCCCAGTTTGTACACGAGTAATGTAACTTTTACTGGGGTTATCATAAATACACCCGATAATAAAACTGCGGTTTTGTGCTAAACCACGCGCTATTGGGTTAGGTGTGTAATCAAGCTCTTTAAATACTTTAAGTACTTTTTCACGCGTTGCTGCGCTTACATTTGGCTCGTTATTTAACACGCGAGAAACGGTTTTTTTAGACACGCCAGCGTGACTTGCTACACTATTTATGGTTACTTTTTTCATTTATTTACTTCCATATACAAACAGGAAACGCTTCCTATTTGCTGTTATGCAAACATGCTGCAGCACCAATTAAAGGGATATTATCTTGCGTGACCAAGGTCACAGGAATTTGCCCAGCATATTGAGACATAATACCTTTTTGTGAAAAACGTTCAACAAAACGACTCGCTAACAAGCGTGTTTGCATGCGTGGTAATATTCCACCGCCAATGAATAAACCACCTAGCGCACCGTACGTTAATGCATAATCGCCAGCGACACTACCCAGCCAATCACAAAACTGATTAAGCGTAGCATCACAAATGTCGCATTCACCGGTGTTTGCTAAGTTACTAATTTGAGTGGCATCTAACGGCTTGGCGTTAACGCCGTGAACCGCTGCCATGGCCTTGTACAAATGGGCAATTCCAGGGCCTGAAAAAACCGTTTCTACCGACACATGCGGATGATCTTTACGTAATTGCTGCAGTAATTTTTCATCTAAATCGGTCACTGCCGCTAACGAGATATGCCCGCCTTCTGAGCTAAGCACCGCAGTAGATTGTATGGTTCTCACTAAACAGGCCGCGCCAAACCCTGTACCGGGGCCAATAACAGCAATATTTGCATCACTATCGGCTTGACCCATTTTGATCACCACATTTTGCTTGCTGTCTAAATAGGGGGCAGCATGAGCAAACGCCGCAAAGTCGTTAATCACCTCAAGCTGGGTGAAGGAAAAGTATTGTTTGAATTCGCTAACAGTAAAATGCCAACCTAGATTGGTCAATTGTACTTGTTCTGCTTTAATGGGTCCGGCAACCGCTAAACAGGCACGCTGCGGTTTAATATGCGCAACAGTCGATAAGTAATGCTCGGTTGCACTTTGTAATGATTTAAAATTAGCGCTGGGGAATGTTTGATTATGCTCAATAACAAATTCATTTTTTGCTGCATCAAAAGCAGTAATTAACGCAAAGCGAGCATTGGTGCCACCGATATCGGCAACTAAAATAGGATCAAATTTGGCAGAAGAGTGTAAGCTCATGGTGTTATCTCTTTTGTTTAAGCGACTCATGCTTGTTATTTTACAACGGGACACCCATTGCGCTTTTATTACTTTAGGCTATCACCCTAAAGCAGCTATCACAGTAAAAAAATGCTGCCTATAAAAAATATAGACAGCCAATACGTTTTGACAACAAAATGATAAAACGCCACCATTATGACACCGGTGTCATGGATAAATCAACAAAAAAAGTGCTTTATTGATAAATTAGCTTGAAATAAATCATTAATAAACGAGAATGGCAGCATTCTTCTATTGGTAAATAAGTAGTGTTCATGAAAGGTAAAGCCACCTCATTTGATATCGCCCATTATGCTGGGGTGTCGCAATCTACTGTGTCTCGTGCTTTACGAAATAGCCCCCTGGTGAACGAAGAAACCCGCAAACGGGTATTTGAAATCGCAAAAAAGCTAAATTATAAAGTAGATAAAAATGCCAGCAACTTACGTACGCAACAAAGTAGTACCTTAGCCCTGCTGTTGTTTGAAGATCCCACCTCTGATGAATCGCAAATCAATCCGTTCTTTTTATCTATGCTGGGCAGTATTACTCGCGCCTGTGCCAAAGAGGGCTACGATTTACTGGTGTCGTTTCAGTCAGCCAGTGCTGATTGGCATGCCGACTACGAAGACAGCCACCGCGCCGATGGCATTATTTTGTTGGGTTATGGCGATTACATTGACTACCAGCCAAAATTTGACAGCCTGCTAGCACAAAATACCAAATTTGTTTGTTGGGGCGCCAATGTAGATAACCGCCCAGATCTCACTGTGTGTTGCGATAACGTTGGCGGTGGGCAACAAGCGGCAAACCATTTTATTGCCCAAAACAGAACCGATTGCGCATTTATTGGCGATGCATCGCACCATAGCCCGGAGTTTTTTGCACGCTTTCAAGGTTTTAAAGCTCAACTGGCGGCTAATAATATCACCTTAAACGAACGTAAAATGGCCAATGCCATTTCCACTGAAGAGTCGGGCTATCATGCTACACGTTCACTGATCGCCAATAACATTACCTTTAATGCGCTGTTTGCGGCCAGCGACCTGATTGCTATTGGCGCTATACGGGCACTTAAAGAAGCCGGTATTCATGTTCCCAATGATGTGGCGGTGATTGGCTTTGATAATATAGCGATTGCCAGTTACACCAACCCACCACTGACTACCATAGAGCAAAACACCACCCTAGCGGGGCAAATGTTAGTCGCCAACTTGTTAAAGCTTATTCGTGGCGAGCATGTACAAAGTACCTTGCTACCACCTAGTTTAATTGTGCGCGGTTCAAGTGTTCATGTGTAATGTGTAATGTGCCCTAGCATTACACGCTAAATTGTAAGTTACTACTTTGGCTTAGCCGTGTAACTTGCGTATAACGGGTAACACTTCGCTTGATTCATCATCTAACATAGCAAGTACACTAGCAACGCCATACTTAGGTTGCCAATCTAACTGTGTCTGCGCCGCCGATGAATCATAGATACGGTCTAAACTAACCGGTAATGCCCAGCCTCTGCGCTTAAATTCGCGGGCTAACTCGGGGCACTGCGCTGTTAATAGCCTATCGGCATGCTGATAGATAGGCACACAATCGGCGCGTTGAAACGGCGTTTTGCCAGAAATAATAAAACGCTTAAACCCAGCTAAACGCCGCTCTACAGCAGCTAAATGGGCATTGGCTACATCGCGCGCATCTATACCCCGCGTTAACCGATACAG
>NZ_JBFJHD010000126.1:0-9029 GCF_041613455.1 Pseudoalteromonas sp.
ATGGCTAACTGAAACTGTCGCGACTCACTATAAGCAACCGCAATATTGCCATACACTTGAGCCACACCATCTTCATCACCTAACTGTTGAAATACTTTTAATACTTCGCGATACATCTCCAATGCCGAATCATAGCGCGACAAGCGAATGTAGATGCCGGCAATATTATGTAAGATATCCGCTTTATCTTGCGCACTGCCCTCTTTTTCGTAGATAACTTTAGCTTGTTGATAATAATCTAATGCCACCGCCATATTATGCATTTCAAAGTAGGCTAAACCGATATTACTTAACAAATTAGCCTGTTTTAGCGAGTCTTTTAGCTGTATCGCAAAAGCTAAAGCTCGACTGTATTCAACCACAGCTTGTTGCACTGCACCTTGGTAATAAAGCACCACGCCTTGCATTTTTATCGCTCGAAAATGCAACGCTGGTAACGCCTCAAAGGCTGTACTACGCTCTAGCTCTTTGTAATATTGCAATGCATTTGGCAGATCATTGGCATTAAAGGCGTATTCAGCTAAGTGACTATAAATAGCCACTTGCTGCTGATGGGGTAAACTTTTTTGTGCGAGCAGGGAATTAGCAAGGTCTTGTTTTTCTGACCAGCTTTGTGCCTGGTTAAATTGCGCCAATAAACTGCTGACTGGTGCTGAAAAAGTGGCGCTAGAAAATATGCTTAATAGCACGATACTGCCAACAACAAAAAGGTGCTTAAAGTGACCGCGCATTATTACATCCTTGAAACTGTTGTCGCTGCTATGATAGTTTCCTCAAGATACACTAATTACTAGATTGTAAACAATGCTTAACCCGCTGATAGATGAGATTTTTGAGCTAATTTTGCTAAAAAAAGCCTGGATGGTGCATACGTTAGCGGCAGAGTTAATGCGTCGCGGGCATATCAGTTCACTTGATCCAATCCCAGAGCGTGACTTATTTAAGCGTAACTTTTTAATTATGAATGCACTTTACCAGTTACAACAGCAGCTGCACACAGCGCAGCAGTTAGTGCTAGGCGGAGCGCATATAGAACTCATTTCAGTAACAACCGATGCCATGCTAGCTAAACATGATCCACTGCGTGATTATTATTTGCAATGGCAAAACTTCGAAACCTCGTCGGCTGAAATAGCAGCACTCTTAACTGATTTTTGGCGGCGCTTCAATCAACAAACTAATGTCGATAACGCCGTTACTATAGACACTCGCACGCAACTACTTGCGCAGTGGCAATTACCGCAGCACAGCACTTTAAAAGCAGTGCAAAAACGCTGGCGACAATTAGCACTGCAACACCATCCCGACAAAGCTAATGGCGCTGCACACACTTTTAGGCAGTTAAAAACGCAGTATGAACAGCTCAAAGCAAGCTACTCAATTTAGCGGTGTTTCGCTGTATCGCGCTATTTGTCGGCACAGCTCGCGAATTATTAGCGCGTCAGACGACGGGCGCGAATTTTTCGCCCTTTAATATTACCTTCGGTTAACTTTCGCAATGCAACTTTAGCTGCGTTACGCTCCACAGCCACAAACGCAACATTATCTAGTACATTAATTTTACCCACTTGACGCCCGGCCACACCTTCTTTACCCGTTAACGCTCCTAAAATGTCGCCCGCACGCACTTTTTGCTTTTTACCTGAATCTAGCATCAAGGTAACCATTTCAGGGCGGTACGGGGGTTTATCGAGTAAATTAAACGCCGGCATAGGCTCAGGAACAATATCGCGCTCATAATGATCGCCAATTTGCGCCACTTTAAATGCTTCGGCTTCACCATAGATAGAGCACGCAATGCCCTTTTTACCGGCACGACCGGTACGCCCAACACGATGCACATGCGTTTGCGTGTCATGCGCTAAGTGGTAATTAATGACCATGTCCATATCGTCAATGTCTAATCCGCGAGCAGCAACATCGGTGGCCACTAAAATTGATGCACTTTTATTGGCAAAGTGAATTAGCGTGCGTTCA
Source organism: Pseudoalteromonas sp. (assembly GCF_041613455.1). Classification (GTDB taxonomy): domain Bacteria; phylum Pseudomonadota; class Gammaproteobacteria; order Enterobacterales; family Alteromonadaceae; genus Pseudoalteromonas. Next base: position 1,978 of record NZ_JBFJHD010000126.1, read on the forward strand.
CGATCGCGCTGTTCTAGATCACCATGCAGCGCCACAGCACTAAAGCCCTCACTGGCTAAGTCGTCACACACCTGTTGTGTTTCTACCTTAGTATTACAAAATACCACACAGCTTTGCGGGGTAAATTTAAGCAGTAACAATTTCAGTGTCGAGTAGCGCTGTTTGTTGTTATCCATTTTATAAAAGTACTGTTTAATGGTGCTTTTAGCTTGTTCTTCTTCCACTTTTACCATCACCGGGTTGCTCAGCACGCGTTTCGCAATGGCTTCTATTGCACGAGGAAAAGTAGCGCTGAATAACAAGGTTTGGCGGTTACTTGGAATGCGTTCAATAATCGCATCAAGCGTGTCTTGAAAGCCCATATCAAGCATTTGATCGGCTTCATCAAGCACTAGCGTTTCAACATCATCCAAGCGCAGCGTGCCCTTACGAATATGGTCATCAACGCGCCCTGGGGTACCAACAATAATATGCGCACCATGTTCAAGTGAGCCAATTTGCGGCCCAATTGATACTCCACCACATAAGGTGAGTATTTTAATATTATGAATACCGCGCGCTAATTTACGCATTTCTACAGCAACTTGCTCTGCAAGTTCACGCGTAGGGCACAACACTAACGACTGAATACGAAAGCGTTTTACATTTAATTTAGCCAATACACTTAAACTAAACGCAGCCGTTTTACCTGACCCCGTTTTTGCTTGTGCAATAATGTCTTTTCCACTGAGTGCGGGCGGTAAACTTTGCGCCTGAACTGGTGTCATGTGGGTATAGCCGAGTGTTGATAAGTTATCAACCAACCCAGCAGGTAAAGCCAAAGATGAGAAAGCGGTTGCGGTCACAGTAAATTCCATTGCAGTAAAAATAAGATGGGAAACGTCCCAATAAATATTGCGCTAATAATAGCAGAGTTCCTAATTGGCAACCATTAAGCATTGCAAAAAAACACACCCAAAGACATTGCAAATGATATTCATTTTCATTAAGATTCACTACGTTTTAACACTCTTACTTGGAAGTAACTAATGAAACTGAGCCCACTTTTTATCGCACTATTAGCAAGTACCACTACAAACGTTTATGCCAACGTAACCCAGATGGAACATATAGAAGTAAAAGGAAGTTATTTTGATGACTATAAAATCGATAATGCCAATGGTGCGATGCGAACCTCAACCTCATTACTTGATACTGCACAATCTGTAACTGTTATTAGCGATACCATAGTGAATGAACAGCTGGCGACTACACTCGGTGAAGTGCTTGCTAACGATGCCAGCTTAACCCCTGGTTCTAAGCAACGTAACCGTGAGGTATTTAACTTACGAGGCTTTGAATTAAGCTCAGCAACCGGTTACTTGCGCGATGGTCACCAACATTGGTCTCATTACCAACAACCTATCGAAATTTTACAGCAAGTCGAAGTGATTAAAGGCCCATCAAGTATTTTATATGGTCAATCGGGTCCGGGCGGCTTGGTAAACATGGTTACCAAAAAGCCCACAGCACAAACGTTATTTAATGCCAGCGCCGATGTTGATCAGCATGGCTCAACGCGCTTTATGCTGGACGCCGGTGGCGCATTAACTGAGTCGGAGGAGCTGCGTGCCCGTGGTATTTTAGTCAAGCAAGATGTTAACTATTGGCGCGAATACCAAAACGGTGAAAACCGCGAGCGCGACCGCTTTTTAGGGGCGTTAGTGGTTGATTATGATATTAGCGATAACGCCTTAGTGCGTGTACATTACGACCGCACAGATGACGAAGCCGGTTTAGATACCGGGGCATGGCTCGATAACAGCGGTAATATCATTGGTGATGATAAAACAATTCGCGATATGTCTTGGGCGTTTACCGATATAACAGTAGAAAACCTCGGTGTTGACCTAGCAGTGTTTTTAACCGATAACTGGCAAGTAAAGCTGGGCTATAACGAACAAACATTTGAGCGTCAGCGCTTTGAATCGGCGCCACGTAAACCAAGTGACTTTATCGAAGGTGATAGCTACAGCTCAAAACCTTACGATCGCTTTGATGACTGGCAGTTTAAAACCGCCTTTATTGACTTTATTGGTGACTTTGAAACGTTCGGAGTGCAGCACCAATTGCTCATTGGTGCAAATTCGCTTGATTATTACTATGGTCAATTAAAAACCAATGCCGATTCGTTTGCGTTTAGCGCGGGGCAAAACGAGCCAGCTCGCCCTAACATAAGCTATCACAGCGACGATACTTTATACTCGTCAAGCTACGACTACTACGGAGTTTACCTGCAAGATTTAATTAGCTTCTCCCCCGAGTGGCAAGTGTCAATGGGTGGCCGCTACGACAAGCAAACTAAAGAAAACGGCAATAACGAGTCGTTCGTGCCAAAATTTGGCGTGTTATACCACCCTAACGCCTCAGCGACTATTTACACCAGTTACTCTGAAGGCTTTGAGCCGCAAAACGAAACTTTAGTCAATAGTAATGATGTTAATAATGGTATGAAGCTCGATGCAATTACCTCTGAGCAAAAAGAAATTGGTGTAAAATGGCAATTGTTTAACGACCGCTTAATGCTCAGTGCTGCGCTGTTTGATATTAGTAAAACAGGCACTTTAGTGAGTGAAGACCTTGCTAACCCTATGGGTGATATTACTAGTATTACCACGCAAGCGGGCGAACAACGCCATAAAGGCTTTGAATTAGCCGCGCAAGGGGCCGCCACCGATCGCTTGTTCGTGATGGCATCAACCATGTACTTAGATGCTAACTATGAGCGTGATGCAGCATTACAGGGTAAACGCCCTACCGATGCGCCAAAGTGGTCGGCATCACTTTGGACTCGCTATGAGCTAAATGATGCAATTGCCTTTAATGCCGGTGCATTTTACGAAGGTGAACGTTATGCTGATAACGCTAACACGGTCACTAAAGAGGCTTATACCCGTGTCGATGTGGGAGCAACCTATAAAATGCAACTCAGTAATACCGACATTAAGTTACGCCTTAATATTGAAAACCTGTTTGATACTCACTACCTAGCCGGTGGTGGCTTAAACAACGTAACGGTAGGCGAAGGCAGCAGTGTGCGCCTTGCCGCGCAATTTAGTTTTTAACGCTGTTAGCTACTTTACACCGAGCCCTTATAAACTGGTTATAGGGGCTTTATTGTTACTCACACTCGACATACTTACTTACAGTTTGTAGCTTTACCTAATCACCCCGTTGTTTTACTTTAGTAAAAACAAGGAGTGTGCTTAACATGCTATTATTCAATATCGGACAGTCATTTTCCCACTTTTCAAACATAAAAAACTGCCACAGTGTGGCAGTAATAGCTACCATTTAGTGAATAACAGCCGCTTTTTACGCTTTACTCTGCTGCCGATACTGCCTTTAAAGCTCAATTACCACCGTGAATGCTACCAGTGTGGTTACACCGCAGCTACGGCAATAAAAAAGTTGCCACTGGTTGAGCAGCTAAGCTTACCTAAATACTGTTTAGGCTTAGTGTTAATACTGGGGTTAAGCAGTTACATTTATCAGCAACAGCTGCATGACCAAGTCACTAAGTTGACTTATTTAAGCACGCCAAAAGCCTACGATACTTACTTAGTACATGCCGATAAATTTACCGGTGAACCTTGGACGCCGAGCAATTTAAAAGTGGCACAAGTCGTCGAGTTTGATCAACAATTGATTACCTTTCAGGTGAGTAACTACAGCTATAAGCGCAATAACGGCATCACCATGGCGATGCGTACTAGCCTATTGGTACAAAAAGATTATTTTTCAGCTAACACACTGACCTTACCGCGTAATCAAGTGGCGCAGTTATACCGCACTGGGGCGATTTACGACATCCTGCGCCCAAAAGCTTATACCCTGTACGGAGGGTTTGTAATGTTTCCTCCTAAACCTAAACCGCTGTATAAAGGATTAAAGCTAGATGACAACAATCAGCAAGGGATCAACTATTATAAACAAGGGTTATACGCTGAAGCGCTGCGCCGTTTTACATTGGCAGCCGAGGCCAACTCCCCTTGGGGGCAACTCAATTTAGCGCAAATGTATCGCGATGGTGAAGGCGTAGAGCAAAACAACCAACACGCTATTTACTGGTTTAAAAAAGCCAGTGAGCAACATAACCGTAAGGCAGCCGACGAACTAAGTCGCTTATGCGCTCAAGTAAGCTGCGAATAATATCTTCACTGCCATATACCGTGGTTACTTATGCTGATTAAATACTTTGCTATAAGCCACATGCAATAAGGCCACCACCATACCGGCTGCCACCCCCAATAAACCATCAAACAGCAATGCCGATACCAGCTCTCCCGGCGTGCCTGCCACTGTTTGCGCGTACGTTGTAACGGCTAGGCGGCTATGATGCAAAACTGCAACACCGTGCACTAAAATACCGCCGCCCACTAAAAACATGGCGATGGTGCCAGCCACCGCTAAAAACTGCATTAATCGCGGTGCTGCAGCCAATAACGCTTTGCCTAGGTATTCTTTAAATTTATTTTCCGATAGTTGCGATTGCTTGAGTAAATACAAGCCCGCATCATCAAGCTTTACAATGGCCGCCACTAAGCCGTATACCCCCACGGTCATAATTATCGCTATAACACACAGTACCAATGCTTGATTTAGTAAACTTGCCGCAGCCACAGTGCCCAGTGTTATGACAATTATTTCGGCTGAAAGAATAAAATCGGTTCTAATTGCGCCGCTTATTTTTTGTTGCTCGTATTGCACTAAATCTAATCTTTCGCCCGTCTCATTACTGCTTTCGCCATGCGGTAAAAATTTTGCGAATATTTTTTCCGCCCCCTCAAAGCATAAAAACAATCCGCCGGCCATTAACAAAGGGGTAATCAACCAAGGTAGCCACACACTAATTAGCAAGGCTGCCGGCACTAATATCGCTTTATTTAGTAAAGAGCCTTTGGCCACCGCCCATACTACGGGTAACTCCCTGTCGGCTGCGACACCGGTCACTTGCTGGGCATTTAACGCTAAATCATCGCCCAGCACACCCGCGGTTTTTTTGGTGGCGATTTTACTCATGGTCGCAATGTCATCGAGTAGCATAGTAATGTCGTCTAATAATGTTAAAAGGTTTGCACCGGCCATATCACGCTCTAATAAAAAAAATAATATTATCAACATAGCGTAAAGCGCTATTTTCACCAACGGTTAATTTTGCTTTGCTATGCTGGTTAAAATAACGACTCAAACAGTACACTTAGTTACTGCTTGTAAAGGAGGAATCCATGAAGTTGCTTCTGGTTATTACATTGGCCACTCTGAGTGTAGCCGCATGTAATGAACCGCAAACGAGTACTCACTACGTATGCAATCAGCAAATAGCGACAGTAACGACGATTAATGCGCATTCAGCTTGGCTGACCTTCAATAATAAACGCTATAAGCTGAGCCATGAGCAAAATGCATCTGGGGATAAGTATATTAACGACCATGTACTGTTTTGGGGAAAAGCAAACGAAGCAACGCTTATTATCAACGGCACGCGTTACCGTTGCCAAACACAGTGATGCAGGTTGCAACAAGGCGCTGCTATTTACGATACTGCGCCATTAACGGCACATGCAATTTTACGCTACTTGGGTATAATACCGATTAACTTTTTTGCTTAGTAGCGGCCCATAATGAAATACAAAGATCTGCGTGATTTTATCGATTTACTGGAAAAAAGAGGTGAGCTTAAACGCATCTCTCAGGAAATCGACCCGTATCTTGAAATGACCGAAATCGCCGACCGCACCTTGCGTGCTAAAGGCCCAGCGTTGTTGTTCGAAAACCCCAAAGGGTACGATATTCCTGTACTCGCTAACTTATTTGGCACCCCTGAACGCGTAGCTATGGGCATGGGTCAAAAAGATGTTAGCGAATTACGCGAAGTGGGTAAGCTGTTGGCATTTTTAAAAGAGCCAGAGCCACCTAAAGGTATTAAAGAAGCGCTTGGGCAACTACCGGTTTATAAGCAAGTGCTTAATATGCCAGCCAAAGAAGTGAAAAAAGCCCCCTGCCAACAAGTCGTGCTAGAGGGTGATGCGGTCGACTTAACTAAGCTTCCGATTCAACATTGCTGGCCAGGCGATGCAGCCCCACTGATCACTTGGGGTCTCACAGTAACCAAAGGACCCTATAAAAAGCGTCAAAATTTAGGCATTTATCGCCAGCAATTACTCGGTAAAAATAAAATAATTATGCGCTGGCTCTCGCACCGTGGTGGCGCACTCGATTTTCAAGAGTGGTGTAAAGAAAACCCCGGCCAACCCTATCCGGTATCGGTGGCACTGGGTGCCGATCCAGCCACCATATTAGGGGCGGTTACCCCTGTGCCTGATACGTTAAGCGAATATGCCTTTGCGGGTTTACTACGCGGCAGTAAAACGGAAGTGGTTAAATCAATTTCTAACGACTTACAAGTGCCGGCAAGTGCCGAAATTGTACTTGAAGGCTACATTATGCCAGGAGAAATGGCACCCGAAGGGCCGTATGGCGACCACACTGGCTACTATAACGAAGTCGATGACTTTCCGGTTATGACAGTCACCCATATGACCCATCGCAAAGATCCGATTTATCACAGCACGTTCACTGGTCGCCCGCCTGACGAGCCAGCCATTTTAGGGGTGGCGCTAAACGAAGTGTTTGTACCTATATTGCAAAAGCAGTTTCCTGAGATTGTTGACTTTTACTTGCCGCCTGAAGGTTGTTCGTACCGCATGGCTATTGTTACTATGAAAAAGCAATACCCAGGTCATGCAAAGCGCGTGATGATGGGGGTGTGGTCTTACTTACGCCAGTTTATGTACACCAAATTTGTGATTGTGTGCGATGACGATATTAACGCCCGTGACTGGGAAGATGTGATTTGGGCGATTACCACTCGCATGGATCCTGCGCGCGATACGACGCTTATTGAAAATACTCCAATCGACTATTTAGACTTTGCTTCCCCGGTATCTGGGCTTGGTTCAAAAATGGGCATGGATGCAACCAATAAGTGGCCGGGTGAAACAACGCGTGAA
>NZ_JBFJHD010000127.1:0-8910 GCF_041613455.1 Pseudoalteromonas sp.
CCAACGGCCGCGATAAATTAAGTCGTTCCATTCTGGAATAACATTATTTACCGGACACCCAGCAACTGCCGGTGCAAATTCTGACTTTGCTGATTGGCAAAACGGCACACCACAATCCATACACCGCGAAGCTTGTTGCTCGACAGCGGCTTGGGGGATTTCTTCATATACTTCTAACCAGTCAATTAAGCGCTCACCGGCGTTACGCTCAGTTGGCAAGGCACGCCCTACGTTGATAAACCCAGTTGGATTTCCCATAATTATTTCTCCTTGGCAGCTTAAGCGCTAGCTATGTTATTTAAGTGGATATCGAAAGCTTCAACAGCAATATCGTACTCAGAGTCAAATTTACCGCTCTTACGTACATCATCCATGTAACCTTGCATGCGTTTGTAATCAATCGGCATGACTTTAACGAAGCGCTTAACGCTGTTACCCCAATCTTGTAATAATTCGCTGGCAACCTCTGAGCCGGTGGCGGCTAAATGTTCGCTAATGAGTGCTTTTAATGCTTGATTTTCTGCATCGCTATCAACCGTTTCTAATGCCACCATTTCCATATTGCACTTAGCTGCAAAGTCATTATTTACATCGAGCACATAGGCAATACCGCCCGACATTCCCGCTGCAAAGTTACGTCCGGTGGTGCCTAAAATAACCACTTTACCGCCGGTCATGTATTCACACCCGTGATCGCCGACTCCTTCAACCACGGCCGTTGCGCCCGAGTTACGCACACAAAACCGTTCCCCCGCAATACCGCGAATAAACGCCGAGCCAGAGGTGGCACCAAAAAAGGCAACATTACCAATCAAAATATTTTCACTGGCAACAAACTTTGCTTGTTTGCTGGGGTACACCACTAAGTTTGCCCCCGACAGCCCTTTACCAAAGTAATCGTTGGCATCGCCTTCCAGCTCAAAGCGCAAACCTTTAGTCGCAAAGCAGCCAAAGCTTTGCCCGGCTGAGCCGTTAAATTTAACCTTAATGGTATTTTCAGGGAGGCCGTCAGCATGATATTTTTTAGAAATTTCGTGAGAGATCATCGCCCCGATGGTTCTGTCGGTGTTGATCACATCGTATTCAAGCGCCACACTGTGCCCCGACTGCAGAGCCCCTTGAGCATCGTTGATCATTTTGCGGTCGATAATGTCGTCAATTAAGTGTTTTTGCTGAATCGATTGATACAGAGTTTCGTTTTCAGCGCACTCTACTTTGTGTAGTAGCGGCGTTAGGTCAACCCCTTGATACTTCCAATGCGCAACGTCTTTACGCTGCGACAGGCACTGAGTTTGCCCCACCATTTCGTTAATGCTACGAAAGCCCAGCTCAGCCATAATTTCGCGTAACCCTTCTGCCATCATAGTGAAAAAGTTAACTAAAATATCGGCACGACCGGTAAATTTGTCGCGCAGGCCTTTGTCTTGCGTGGCAATGCCCACCGGGCAGGTATTTAAATGACACTTACGCATCATAATACAGCCCTCAACCACTAACGCGGTGGTGGCCATGCCATATTCTTCTGCGCCAAGTAACGTTGCAATGGCTAAATCGCGCGGCGTTTTCAGCTGCCCATCGGTTTGTACCGTAATACGACTACGTAACTTATTGCGCACCAGCGTTTGATGCGTTTCGGCTAAACCCAGCTCCCACGGTAAACCGGTATGCTTAATTGAACTCAGTGGTGACGCACCAGTACCGCCATCGTGACCGGCAATCAGCACCACATCGGCGTACGCTTTGGCGACCCCCGATGCCACCGTACCTACCCCGGCTTCAGACACCAATTTAACGTTAACCCGCGCGTCGCGATTAGCGTTTTTCAGGTCAAAAATAAGCTGCGATAAATCTTCAATAGAGTAAATATCATGATGCGGCGGTGGCGAAATTAACCCCACACCTGGCGTAGAACCACGGGTTTTACCAATCCAAGCATCCACTTTATCGCCCGGTAACTGTCCACCTTCACCGGGTTTAGCGCCCTGCGCCATTTTAATTTGTAGCTCGTCGGCATTGGCTAAATAATGACTGGTGACACCAAAGCGCCCCGAAGCCACTTGCTTGATCCGCGAGTTCATCGAATCGCCATTAGCAAGCGGTGTAAAACGAATGGGATCTTCGCCGCCTTCGCCACTGTTACTTTTGCCGCCAATGCGGTTCATGGCAATCGCTAAGGTGGTATGCGCTTCCCACGAAATAGAACCAAACGACATGGCCCCTGAGGCAAAACGCTTAAAAATATTAGCAACCGGCTCAACTTCACTTAGGTCAATAGCCGGTCTATCGCTGTGCAATTCAAGTAAGCCACGTAAGGTAAACGCGTCTTTACTCTGATCGTCCACCGTTTTCGCATATTGTTTAAACTGCGCAACATTATTGCTTGCTGTAGAGTGCTGCAGTAAACGAATGACCGTAGGGTTAAATAAATGCCGCTCACCATCATTGCGCCACGCGTATTCGCCACCGCTTGGCAGCAGTTTATCAATCGCAATGCGGTTGGCTTCTGGAAAGCCTTCGCGGTGGCGTAATAGCGCTTCTTGGGCAATTTGATCTAAGCTTAACCCGCCAATACGGCTCACAGTCCCGGTAAAGTATTGCTCTATTACCTCTGAGCTAATGCCAATTGCTTCAAAAATTTGCGCGCCTAAATACGATTGCAGCGTTGAAATGCCCATTTTAGAAAAGGTTTTCAGCAGCCCACTGCCGACGGCTTTGGTGTATTTTTCAGTAATTTGCTGATTGGTTAAGTTTTTATTTAATACACCTTCATCGCGCAAACCATACATGCTCTCTAACGCTAAGTACGGATTTACCGCGGCAGCGCCATAGCCTATTACTGTGGCAAAATGATGGGTTTCGCGAATATCGCCAGACTCCAAAATAATATCGGCGTGAGAGCGTAACTTTTCGCGAATTAAATAATGGTGCACCGCGGCGGTGGCAAGCAGTGACGGAATAGCCACGTGATCGCTGTCGACGCCACGATCACTTAAAATAAGGATTTCATAATCGTCTTCGACGGCGTTTTTAGCATACAAGCAAATGCGATCAAGGGCTTTTTTCAACGCGCCCGGTCCGCCATGGGCGTTAAAGGTAATATCAATCGTTTTCGCTTGTAGGTGGTTATTATCTATGTATTGTAATTTACGTAACTGCTCATTAGTAAGCACCGGTTGTTCAATTTCAACCTTATGACAATGCCCGGCGGTTTCTGCCAATAAATTTAATGAGCGACCAATATAGCCACGCAACGACATCACCAGCTCTTCACGGATCGGATCAATCGGCGGGTTGGTTACTTGCGCAAATAATTGCTTAAAATAATGTGAGAGCTGCTGTGGTCGATGTGACAATACCGCCAATGGCGTATCGGTGCCCATCGCCCCTAGCGGCTCTTTGGCTGTTTCAACCATACCCGCCAAGATTAAATTGAGATCTTCGCTGCTGTAACCAAATGCTTTTTGTATTTTACGTAGCCCTGCCAGCGGCGGTTGCGCCATTGAGGCAGTGGGAATAGGGAGTTGTTCAAGCGTTACCTTGTTTTCGGCCAACCAACGTGCATACGGCTGCGCCGAGCTGACCTGTTGTTTTACTTCGTCATCACTAATAATGCGCCCTTGCTGTAAATCGGCAATAAATATTTTACCCGGCTGTAAGCGCCCTTTTTCAACCACAGTAGCTTGATCAACACATAAAGTGCCGGTTTCTGAGCCCATCACTAAGGTACCATCTTCGGTTAACAAGTAACGCGACGGACGCAGGCCGTTACGATCTAAGGTGGCGCCAATAATATTACCGTCGGTAAACGATAACGAGGCTGGGCCATCCCACGGCTCCATAATACAGGCATAATACTCGTAAAATGCGCGTTTTGTGGCATCCATATCGGTTTGGGTTTGCCATGCTTCGGGCACCATCATCATCATAACTTGCGCCAATGAGCGCCCACTCAGCACTAATAACTCAATCGCCATATCTAAATTTGCAGAATCGGAGTTATCGTTATTACACACCGGATTAAGCATGTTTAGTTCAGCATCGCTAAAATTAACCGAGCTAAATAGCGCTTCACGGGCATTCATCCAGTTAATGTTACCGCGTACCGTGTTAATTTCACCGTTATGGGCAATGTAGCGAAACGGTTGTGCACGGCGCCAAGCCGGAAATGTATTGGTCGAAAAGCGCGAGTGAAACATTGCCATGCCCGAGATTGTCCGTGGGTCTTGCAAATCAAGATAATATTGACGCACTTGCTCGGTGGTAAACTGACCTTTATAAACAATTTTACTGGATGACATTGAGGTCACATAAAACTCGTCACGTTCGGTAAACTTTAAGCCGTTGATTTTATGTGAGGTGTATTTACGCAGCACAAATAATTTGCGCTCAAACTCTTGCGCTGTCAGTGCTGCTGGCTTGGCAATAAACACCTGCTCAATTTGCGGCTCGGTTTCAAGTGCCGCCGCGCCTAACATCGAGTTATCTCCCGGAACAGCTCGATAGCCAAGTAGCGATAGCCCCAATTCACTGATGTTGTGGTTTAAGATTTCTCTACACGCGTCACTTTGCCTGTTATCGCGTGGAAAAAAAATCATCCCTACACCGTAGTTACCCGCACTGGGTAGGGTAAAGCCTAGTTTGGCGGTTTCGTCACGCAAAAGCGCATCAGGAATTTGAATAAGAATACCAGCACCATCACCACTTTTAACGTCAAACCCGGTTCCGCCGCGATGTTCCATGCAGCTCAGCATGGTAAGTGCATCATCAATAATAGCGTGAGACTTTTTACCCTTAAGGTTAGCGACAAAACCAATGCCACAGCTGTCGTGTTCAAATTCAGCGCGATAAAGGCCTGCGGATTTTTTGCTCATATCATTCATTACGTATTCCTATTTCATCAGCCTATTGCTATCAGCTAAATTATGCTTGCTCATTAAGTCATATATTTTTATATACTCAAGATCTGTACTACTGGCAGAAAAGTGTTGATGTTTTAGGTAGTTAGCTGTTACAACACGCGACTTTACGCCCAGATAGTGTGACTTTCATTAGTGTAAATAATTAATTAAAGGGGTTAAAAATTAACTGCAAAACTGTTTCGAGTCAACCTTATAGTGAATATACATTCAGTTTATATGAATATATATAACCATAAATTAATATAAACAGTGCTTTTTATTTACACTTATAGATCTATACCTGATGTTTAACAGGCGCGCATAGTTGATTTGGATGAGGTACGGCTTTTTAGTGAACAGCATAAAAAGTGCGTTTTTAGCGCTGAAAATGTTACCCAGTGCACACTAGACTCATGATAATGAATACAAAACCAGCATTCACTTAGCTCAAAAATACACGGCTATTTAGCCGAAAACGTATTTAACGCTTGAGCAACAAATGTGCTCTATAATAAATTTTTATTTAATAACGGCATTATTAAACGCAACTCTGCTGCTGCTAACCCCTGTTAGTCATAATTTTGCAATAATAATAGCTGATAATATGAGCATATTTCGTCATCAACAGCTGTTAGAAGAGTACATGAGCAAACCTTTAGTGCAATTAAGCTTTGCACTCACCTCACTTGAACACACTATGTTCGAGTCTACAGGCCATAACATGGCATGTGGCACGCTAATACAAGAGGCTAATAGCCAGCATCAAATTACGCTGCAATGCGTTTTACCTGAAGCGGCTCATGAAGGTGACATTGTTTCGCTTAGCGCAACTCAGCCATATGCGCGCAAAGCTCAGTATTACACGCAAACCACGCTTGATTTGCATGATTTAGCACGCGGACAAGTCAATCTAACGTTAGATAAAATAGCGCATAACCATAATTTTGTGATGCAAATAACTTTGCACGGTAAACACCGTGTTTTAAAGAATAACCTGCAATTTGACATGTACATTCGCCAGTTCGCGCAAGGCTATACAGCCCCCACCACTGAGCCCCCTGCTCCTCGCCAGCGAGTTTGGCAATATTTTGCTAATATGGGAGCCGCTTTACTCTCGCTGTTTTAAGCAGCACTATTTAACTGTTTAATCGGCAAAACTCACTTTGCCAAGTGTGATGCCTGCAATACCTTGGGTTTGGTTATCTAACAGGCGTTGCTCACCGGCTAAGCATTCGTTAGCTAAAATAGCAAATAGCACCGCTTCTTTGGCATCGGGGTTCACTCCCAGTGCCTGGGTATTATGAAAGTCTTTAATTGTTGGGCACAGCGCCACCAGATGCTGCATTAACAACAAGTTATGCACGCCGCCACCACTGGCATACACCACGCAGTCGGGCGCATTTTTTGCGCAATTATTTAACGCGTTGGCGATAACTTGTGCGGTAAAGCGGTTTAACGTCGCCAATACGTCTTGATGTGATAAGTGCTCGGTATTAGAGGCATGTTGAGCTGCGGCTAAATAGGCTAAATTAAACACCTCAGGGCCGGTGGTTTTGGGCATTTTTAACGCAAAAAACGGGTTGTCGCATAAAGCGGTCAGTAACCGCGTATTAACCGTGCCCGCTTTAGCAATCGTCGCGTTTTCATCATAATGCATATTGGTAAAGTGGCGCTGCACATAGGCATCCATAATGGTATTGCCGGGGCCAATATCTGAACTAAATACCGCATCGGCAGCACCGCTTTTTGGTAAAAACGTGAGGTTAGCTATGCCGCCCATATTTAGTAAAATACGGTTTTCGTTGCGGCTAGAAAAAAACAAATAATCGCCATATACCGCTAATGGTGCCCCCTCGCCACCTGCGGCGATGTGTTTTTGCCTAAAGTCACCAATCGTGGTGATCCCTGTGGTCACCGCGATTTGATCGCTGTCGCCAATTTGTAATGTGCCATGGTTAAAATCGCTATGGTTATGCTGCGATTGTGGACAGTGGTAAATTGTTTGCCCGTGGCTGGCTATCACATCAATATCGGCGGGGTTTACCTGCCATTGTGCTAAGCATTGCTGCACTATTTCGCCGTGGTACTTGCCAACCCACGGATGGAGTAGTGTTAAATGCTCTAAATCACATTCACGTTTGGCAAATACCTGCTTTATTTTACCTTTATAATCAGCGTTGTAGTTTACTGTGGTAAAGTTTAACAGTTCTATTTGCGTGTTTAAGCCTGCTCCCGTTATTTTACACAGCGCCACATCAAGGCCATCTAATGACGTGCCACTCATTAGTCCTATAATTAAACGGCTTGGTTTTAAAGCACTGTTGTAAAGCGCTGCAATATGAGGGTGCATGGTTACTCCGCGACAATCTATCTAACAAGGTATGAGTTTATAGTAGAGCAGTTGCGAGTAAAATTATAGCGCTAGCCTTTTATATCGTAACAAACCGGCATGCCATTAGAATAAATACTCTACGCTTGGGGTTGAATTATTCCCTCTACGCCCTAAGCTCTGATCATTATCACCGCGTGTCTGCGCATTTTTGTTTGGCTATCAGCAACGTTACTCGGCTAACCATTCAGCCACCGCAGTGTACTTATTCATTATTGGAGATTTTTATGTCTACAACCAGCCGCCAACTTACCCTTGCCTCACGCCCTCACGGTGCCCCCAGCGAGGAAAATTTTGTATTAAACACCGTACAGCTGCCAGCATTAAAAGACGGCGAAGTATTACTGCGCACTATATATTTGTCACTTGATCCTTACATGCGGGGTCGAATGAGCGATGCTAAGTCGTATGCCGACCCAGTTAAGATTGGTGAGGTAATGGTAGGCGCCACCGTGTGCCAAGTCGAAGCGTCTAAAAACGATAAATTTAGCCAAGGCGAATGGGTACTTGCATACACCGGCTGGCAAGATTACGCCATTAGTAACGGCGAAGGCTTAATGCAATTAGGCAAAGCACCTGCTAACCCGTCATACGCGCTAGGCATTATGGGCATGCCAGGGTTTACTGCTTACATGGGGCTGCTTGATATTGGCGCACCCAAAGCCGGTGAAACCGTGGTGGTTGCCGCAGCAACCGGCCCGGTGGGCGCTACCGTTGGCCAAATTGCAAAAATTAAAGGCTGTAACGTAGTAGGGATCGCCGGTGGCGCAGAAAAATGTGCCCATGCGGTTGAAAAACTTGGCTTTGATGCCTGTATCGATCATAAAGCCGCTGACTTTGCCCAGCAGTTAGCAACAGCCTGCGATAGCGGCATAGACGTATATTACGAAAATGTGGGCGGAAAAGTATTTGACGCCGTATTACCGTTACTGAATACCTCGGCACGGGTGCCAGTATGCGGTTTAGTGTCGCAATATAATGCCACTAGCCTGCCGCAAGGCCCAGATCGTCTCGGCCTATTAATGGGGCAAATACTTACTAAACGCATAAAAATGCAAGGCTTTATAATTTTTGACGATTACGGTCATCGTTATGATGAATTTGCCCAAGCCATGCAGCAATGGCTGCAAGAAGGCAAAATTCAATACCGTGAGCACATGGTAGAAGGCCTTGAAAATACCCTCACTGCCTTTAACGATATGATCGCCGGTAACAACTTCGGTAAAACCGTGGTTAAAGTTAATAGCCCACTTTAAATGTAACGCGTTGCGAGCCTCGCTTGCAGCGCCACAAGGATTACTATGATCAAACTACATCACTTAAATAAATCACGCTCAAAACGCATAATTTGGTTACTAGAAGAGCTCAATGTTGACTACGAAATTGTGGCTTATCAACGCAACAAAGAGACTTTTTTAGCCCCCGACGAACTAAAGCAAGTGCATCCATTGGGTAAATCACCGGTGATTGAAGACGACGGCCTGATTGTGGCTGAGTCGGGCGCGATCACCGATTACCTTATTACTAAATACGGCAACGGCAAGTTTGCACCACCAGTGGGTACCGCTGAGTATGTAGACTACCAACAATGGCTGCACTTTGCTGAAAGCTCGGCCATTTTAC
>NZ_JBFJHD010000128.1:0-8858 GCF_041613455.1 Pseudoalteromonas sp.
ACCGGTTGCCATTTTTTAGGTAACGCTAAATGCACTTCGGTGATCACCGCTTGGTGTTTCAGGCGGTGTTTAAACACCGAGTCACGATAAGCAAACTCACATTGCGCATTACTCAGGGTATTAAAGGTTTTACTGGTTATGTCGAAATACTCCACAGCGTCGACAAACGTCGCCAACTCCACGCCATAGGCACCTATATTTTGCACTGGCGCGGCGCCCACCGTACCGGGTATCAGTGCTAGGTTTTCTAATCCAGGAATATTTTGCGCTAATAAATAACTCACTAACTGGTGCCAGTTTTCGCCAGCGGCAACCCGTACTAAGTAATCGTTGTCACGTGCTTCAATGGCTATCCCTTTCGTCGCCATTTTAATTACGGTACCGCTGTAGTCTGTTAAAAATACCGTGTTACTGCCCTCGCCTAATAAGCAATACGGGGCGCTAAAGTGCTGCGCTTTGAGCTGCTCAAGCTGGGTAATTTCAACAAAATGCTGGCATTGGTTGTTTAATGCAAATGTATGTAAAGGTTGTAATGCGTGCGCCACTAAGCTCTCTAACTAACCGGTAACTAATCGCAATAGTTTAACCTATCGTCGCAAATAGCGCAGCAGAATGTAAAAATTGCTCAACCCGTCTTGCCAATCATGATATAAAACCATCACTTATTTATTTGTGTTCAAGGTAATTATGAAAATCACCCCTCTTTTTTTTAGCCTAGCAATGGCTGGTATGTGCTCGCAAGCGATGGCCAATGCAATTGACCAAAACTCGTATGCTAATCTTGATGACGTTATTACTACGCATTTAAATCTTGATTTAGATATCGACTTTAGCGACAAACAGCTCGAAGGTTTTGTTGAGCACACCTTACAGTGGCAAAACAAGCAAAGTAAAACCTTAGTGCTTGATACCCGTGATTTAGATATTGATAAAGTCATGTATCAATCACAAAGCGGTCAATGGCATAAAGCGCAGTTTAGCTTAGCAAACCGCGACGATGTAAAAGGCTCTAAACTCACCATTAACTTTGCTAGCCAAGCAGCAAAAGTTCGTATTTACTATAACAGTCGCCCAGAAGCTTCTGGTTTACAATGGTTAACACCTGAGCAAACGGCCAGCAAAACTCACCCATTTATGTACAGCCAATCACAAGCGATTCATGCGCGTAGCTGGATCCCAGTGCAAGACACGCCTGCTATGCGTGTTACCTACTCGGCGCGCATTCAAACGCCAAAAGACGTGCGTGCCGTAATGAGTGCCGACAACAAAGATGCACTGTATAAAGACGGTGACTACCACTTTAATATGCCGCAAGCTATTTCGCCTTACCTAATCGCCATTGGTGCGGGTAATTTAGAATTTAAAGCAATGTCGCATCAAACAGGTATTTTTGCCGAGCCCACTATCCTTGATGCCTCGGTTGCCGAGTTTAACGACACGCAAGCGATGATCGACAAAACCAATGCCATGTACGGCGAATATGCGTGGGGTCGTTACGACTTACTGATGCTACCTCCCAGCTTTCCGTTTGGTGGCATGGAAAACCCGCGCTTGTCGTTTATCACCCCAACCGTAGTGGCTGGTGATAAAAGCTTAGTTAACCTCATTGCTCACGAGTTAGCTCACTCTTGGTCAGGTAACTTAGTGACTAACGCCACTTGGGAAGACTTATGGTTAAACGAAGGTTTTACCTCGTACGTTGAAAACCGCATTATGGAAGCGGTATTTGGTCGCGATCGTGCGGTAATGGAGCAAGCACTCGACGCGGCAGGTATTCGCGCGCAAATTAAAACGTTAGATGCCCCCGACACGCGCCTTAACTTAAAACTCAATGGCCGCGATCCAGATGATGCGTTTAGCTCGGTGCCTTACACTAAAGGTCAGCTATTCTTAATTTACCTAGAAGAAAAATATGGTCGCGATAAATTCGATGCGTTTGTAAAAACCTACTTTAACGAATTTGCCTTTAAATCGTTAACCACCGCCCAATTTGTCACTTACTTAAAAACCAACTTAATTGATAAGTATCCGGGTATTGTTAGCATGGATAAAGTGAATGAGTGGATTTTTGCGCCAGGGCTACCCAGCGATACACCAAACCCAACCTCAGATGCATTTGACAAAGTAGATGCCGCTACAGCAACCTGGTTAAACGGTGAAATCACTGCAGCGCAGTTGCCAACAACAAATTGGTCAGTGCATGAGTGGCTGCACTTTTTAAATAACTTACCGCGCGATTTAAGCCAAGCACATATGAGCGAACTTGATAGCGCGTATAATTTAACCCAGTCAAAAAATGCTGAGCGCGCTTTTGCCTGGTATATGCTTGCAGTAGGCAATGGCTATCAGCCAATTTACCCAGCACTTGAGCAGCACTTAACGAGCATTGGCCGTCGTAAGTTAATTGTACCACTGTACAAATCACTGATTGCTAACGGTAAAAGAGAGTGGGCACACAGTGTTTACTTAAATGCTCGCCCAGGTTATCACCCATTAGCGCATGGCACTATCGACGCATTATTTGAATAACCACGAGCTTGAAAAATAAGCGAGTAAACAACCACTAAACAGGGCCGATCATTCGGCCCTTTGTTAATTGTATAACCAGCTACTTGGTTACTTTATTTAAAAACGCCTGTTGCTGCGCTGGAGTTGCTTGTTGCCACCAAAAATCAAGCATTTCAGCTGCACTCGGTACACCTTTCGTATTAACTGGCGCGGTAGCAGGTAGTGATTTGTCTGCCATTTTAGCAGGCTGACTCACTTGCGATACCGGCTGTGCATTTGCCAACTGCGCACTGCTAATAATTGCTAATGGCTTAGCCAATGGGCTGCCCTTGGTTTTTAAGCTTACCTGCGGCGATGCGGCAAATACTTTAGCGGCAACTGGGTTTTTAGCGCGGTTAAATTCTAAAATATAATCCTTACCCGCTGCAATGGTCACTTGCACCCAAAATGGTTCAGACTCCACCACTTCATGATCGTCAAACCCTAACTCGTATAAATCGCTGTATTTAAGTTTTAACTGATAGCTACCCGGTGCAAGCTCTACGTTGTCGACACGGCTAAATAACGAGCTTTCGATGCTACGCTCGCCAACTTGCAGTGGTATAATTTCTTCTGGAAAATGAATGTTCTCTGCCCTGCTCGATAGACTAAATAACAGCGCGGTGGCGCTCACTAATAATATTGATTTATGCATATTGGCTCCTTTAGTTGATTTCAGTTTGACACTGCGAATAAAGTTTGTCATTAGTGGGTATCACTTTAATCATATTAATTGTAGGGACAATATAATGAGTCAAGAGACTATTTTTACTAAAATAATTAACCGAGAGATCCCAGCCGATATTATTTATGAAGATGAGGATACCCTAGCCTTTAAAGATATTAATCCTCAAGCGCCGTTTCATGCGCTAATTATCCCCAAAAAAGCAATTGCCACTATTAATGATATCAATGCCGATAATTCGCAGTTAGTGGGTAATTTATATGTTGTTGCCGCTAAACTCGCTAAACAATTTAACTTTGCTGATGAGGGTTATCGCGTAGTAATGAACTGCAATGAGCATGGCGGGCAAACGGTATATCACATTCACTTACATATGCTTGCAGGTAAAGAAATGGGCTGGCCTCCTTATCAAGAGAGCAAAAAGGTGGCGCTCTAACGCTGTCTTTATCATCCTGCTAAAACGGTGATGTAGATTATTTTACTTTTTGCTAGTGGCAAAAAATAGTTACTTATTTGCAACATTTTATGTTTAAATAATCATAAATTCGTACTTGATTTGCCTGCCAGCACACGACTCACTAATACTAAAGGTGTGTGAGTCGTGATAAAATCAACCAATTAGCTTTATAAAAGAGTAAAAATAATATGAGCAGTTCAGCCTTTTTGTTATTAGATGAAGAGCCCATTAACACCATAGGGATTAATGTTTTAGAACCTTTGTTAAAAACACAAGGAATTGACGTCACCAAAGGGACCGATATATTAGATGTGCCTGTTGGCACTCGACTACTGTTCATAGAAGCATCGAGTAAACATGCATGGGACAAGTTAAAAGAGCAGCTCGTCAATTTACGAGTAAAATGCGATATCGTATTATTTAACTTAGATGAAAACCCTGAACTTGCTAATCGCGCCTTACTTAGTGGTATTCGTGGCGTATTTTACACCACAGATAATGCCGATGTACTAATGAAAGGCATTCGTCTACTGATGGAAAACCAGCTGTGGTATCGTCGCGATATTATGTGCAATGCACTCAATCGTATGCTGCAATTTAATAAAGATGCGCTACATAAATTAACCGAAGGTGATATTGAGCCGGTCAAACTCACCAAACGTGAAAAAGCGATCATCTCATTAATGAGTAACGGCTCTAAAAATAAAGAGATTGCCGAAGAGCTCAGCATTAGTCCACACACAGTTAAAACGCACTTGTATAGCGCATTTAGAAAAACCAAATGCCGTAACCGCATCGAATTATTGTCGTGGGCACAGCAGCACATACCTGACGAAATTCGCTAATTTATAGATGGTAATAGCAACAACAGGCACCTTGGGTGTCTGTTTTTGTATCTAAAGTAGGTTAATTTAATCATCCGTATTAAGTTAACCTGCAGTTGAATCCTCACTGTTAATTAAATTAGCATAACCCCTACTATTCTTAGTTACTCATTGGTGTCGCCATGCTCGATTCATTTACCCTTTATTTTGCCAGTATTGCCGTGATGATTGTCATGACCTTGCTCAATTTTTTAACTTGGCGCACCAATAAGCATACTCCAGGGACCTTGCTCTATGTTTTTTACCCAATTCTATTACTTGGGGTGATTATTGGCTTTACACTAATAGGCAAAATTCCCAACTTAATCGCCATCACTATCGCCAATAGTTTGCTATTAGCAGCATCAATCGTGCATAGCCTAGCAATAAGCCAGTTTTTAAATTATCGCGGCAGCGGCTTTAAATTATTTTGTGCCTTTACCGCCTTGAGTGCGGTTATGCTCGGCTACTACAGCTTTTATCAGCCTGCAATTAATGAACGTCTATTGATATCTGACTTACAGCACATAGCAGAAGCGATTTTTTTGCTGTTTTTATTTATCAAATATGCACGCCAAACGTACCCAAATGGCAGTATTGTTTATATTATTATTTTAACCTTAGTGGCCATCAGCTTTACTGCTCGCGCGTTGTTTATTGGTCATATTGAACAGCATGATACCTTATTAAGCCCTTGGTTTAGCTCGTTGTTATTTTTAAATGGGGTGATTGCGCCGATGTTTTATGCCGCTGGCATGGCGTTATTATGTAATGAGCGCAGAGAGCAACACCTAAATAAATTAACCTTAAAGGCACATAAAGACTTAGAAATACGCGGGCTGTTTTTATCAACCATTAGTCACGAAATACGCACCCCGCTAAACGGTATTTTGGGCAGTGCGCAACTGGTGATGAATCAAACTAGCGACGCACGTAATAAAGCCTATTGCGAAGCGATTATCAACTCTGCTGAATCGCTTAACTTACTGGTTGATAAAGTACTCGACTATGCCAGCTTAGATCAGCACGACGCTGCTCTGTACGAAGAAGATATTGAGTTTAAAACCTGGATAAAAAATCTATGCTTACTGCTCAGCCCTCTGGCAGAGCAAAAACAGCTTAAATTTGCGTTAGTGTGTAACGTGCCTGAGCAAGCCTGTTATTACTGTGATCAGCAAAAGCTCAGACAAATTATTATTAACCTTGTCGGCAATGCCATTAAATTTACCGATCAGGGCAGTGTTGAAATCCACATCGATTTAGTCGCAGAAACACAGCTAGAGCATACTCTTAAAATTAGCGTTATCGATTCTGGCCCGGGCATTGAAAGCGATGAAATAGCATATCTAACAGAACCTTACGTACAAAGTAGTGCGGGTAAAGAAAAAGGCGGCACCGGCCTTGGCTTAGCCATTACCAGCCGCTTACTGGAAAAGCTGCAAAGTAAATTAGAGATCAGCAGCGCTGTCGGCCGCGGCAGCAGCTTCAGTTTTACTCTGACCTTTACGCTTGGCGAACTCAGCTTGGTTGAGCAGCGCCATCAAAGCAAAGACTACCTTACCGGGCTCAATGTATTACTGGTAGAGGATTTAGACTTAAATCAAAAAATAGCCATTGAATTTATGGCCGAAGACGAGCACAAAATAAAACTCGCCAAAGACGGTAAAAGTGCCATTGAATTAATGCAGGCGCACCATTTCGACGTAGTCTTGCTTGATATGAACTTGCCCGACCTAACCGGTCAACAAGTGCTTAAAACACTCGCCCGCATTGAGCATAAAAATCAGCGCACGCCGGTGCTCGCGTTTACCGCCAGCCTCAGCCCAAGCGAAATAAAAGAATACCTTGCGCTGGGCATTAAAGATATTGTTGGCAAGCCGATGAAACAGCAAAAGCTACGCCAAGCACTCAGCGATTCACAAACCAATAAAAGCACCAATATCGCCGTGGATCTCATTGATACGCTGTATGATGAAACCGCCGCCGAAGCCTTAATGCGCTCATTTAGCGCCGATGAAGTCTCATCGATTTATAACGAATTTGTGTTGTCTGCGCGTAATAAATTAACCCGTTGCCAACAACTCGTTGAGCAGCAGCCTGAGCAATGCATTAAATTACTGCACCGCCAAGCCAGCACCGCATTGCAATTAGGTTTTAACCGTTATGGTATAGAGCTGAAAAAAATAGAACGCCGCTTGCTCGATAACAAACCCCACAACGAGCAGCTTAAACACGCAGCAACGCTGTGGCAGCAAAGCTTAGCACAGTATTTGCAATTTGTGCGTCAAGGGCTGGGGTAAAGCGGGCTACGGGCTACGGGCTACGGGCTACGGGCTACGGGCTAACAAGTTTTAAGCCCGTAAAAAATAATCAAGCATATTCACTGTTTATACTGTTATTTTCTACCGTATATATCGTCAAATCGTTCTATGTCACTTTCATCCAATATGGCACCCGTTTGCACTTCAATAACGATTAACGGCTCGGGCTGATTATTCGCTAAGCTATGCAGTTGTTTTGCACCAATATAACAAGATTGGTCATGGGTCAGTGTTAAGCTTTGCTGGTCAATACATATATCTGCAGTGCCTGATACTACCACCCAATGCTCAGCGCGATGCTGATGACGCTGGGTTGAGAGTTTTGCACCACTTTTTACGGTAATTTTTTTAACCTTAAAGCCGATACTTTCTGCTAACGTACAATAATGCCCCCAAGGACGGTAAACCACCTGATGATGCGCCAGTTTGTCATTTTGTGTAATTGCCAATTGCTTGAGTATTAAAGGCAAGCCTTCAAGCGAATCTTGCTTTGCAACCAAGGTAGCATCATGAGTATGTACAATCGCTAAATCGCTTACACCTAAAGTAGCAACTGTGTGTCCATCTTCGCTAATAACTAGGTTATTAATACTGTTCTGTGCAATATGTTGCTGATTTTGACTGTTACCCTGCGAATCCTTTTCAGCAAGCGCAGCCAGTGCAGAAAAACTGCCCACATCACTCCACTTTAACGCTACAGGCATTACCACCACATTATTACTGCGCTCTAAAATAGCATAATCGATTGAGTCACTTGGGCAGTCCGCTAACGGCTCGTGAGCAGGCCTAACAAACGCTAAATCTTCACTAAAATTTGCCGATTTCGCCACACAGCTCGCTATTTTCGGAGCAAATCGCTCTAGCTCTTTTAAGTAGGCACTGGCGGTAAATAAAAACATGCCGCTATTCCAACTATAACCACCTGCTGCTAGGTAATGTTGTGCCGTGGTGAGGTTTGGCTTTTCTTTAAACTGTGCCACCTCAAAGCAGCCCGTGCCGCTAATTGCTGCACCTTGCTTAATATAACCATAACCTGTGTGTGGCTCTGTGGGGGAAATTGCAAACGTGACTAATTTGCCTTGCTCGGCTAATTTTACTGCCGCATTTAACTGACTAGTTAACTCACTAAAATTTTCAATATGATGATCGGCGGGCATCACTAATATTGGCCCCGTGATATTATTTTGCAATGCATAATGGGCTGCAAGCGCAATAGCAGGTGCGGTATTTTTACCTACTGGCTCAAGTAATAATGCCTGTGGTTTGGCGGCAGCGGCTTGCTCTGCAGCGATAAATCTATGTTGTTCGTTACACACCAAAATAGCTTGATTAAACAGCTCATTGGTTACACGTGTTAAGGTGCTTTGCAGCAATGACTTATCAGCTGCAAGCAAAGGTAAAAATTGCTTTGGCATCGCTTGGCGCGACAGCGGCCATAGCCGAGTGCCAATACCACCGGCTAAAATTACAGGAGTGATTAAAGAGTTATTCATAGTGCTGCCGCCAAAAGATATCAGCGGCTATTTTAACACTTAATTTGCTACAGGCTAATTTAACGTAAAGCTATCGGCGTCTAAATACGCCGGAAACGCCGCTTTAAATGCCATTAATGGTGCTTTTTCTAATGTAATGGTTAATACCTGCTCGCTGTTATCGGTGGCTTTGACTAACGGCTGTCCTTTAAAATCGTAGACCGCAGTGCCGCCATTATGCGCCACCCCATTGCCATCTTCACCAATGCGATTAACCCCCACCACATAGCATAAGTTTTCCATCGCTCGAGCCATTAACAATGTATCCCACACATGGCGACGCACCGCAGGCCAGTTTGCAATATTAACCATCACATCGTAATCATCGGTATTGCGTTGAAATACCGGAAAACGTAGGTCATAACAGACCTGGGGTAAGAGCTTAAAGCCATTGATAGTAAATACTTTACGCTGTTGCCCAGCGACTACAAAGTCGCCTTCTTGACCTAAACA
>NZ_JBFJHD010000129.1:0-8752 GCF_041613455.1 Pseudoalteromonas sp.
ACTGACGTTAATAATGAGCTTATCGATGAGCTAAATTATGTACGCAGCCTGCCCATTCAAGGGTTTCCATCGTTAGTGTTAATACATCAACAACATGCGAGCCCCATCGCGATTAATTACCACAATTGCCAGCCTACCTTAGCGCAAATTAACGCCCTTTTAGCTTAACAGTCCTTGCCATTTTGGGGGTAAGCCCCCCTGCATGTTATTTTAACCATCCCACCTGCCATTCTACCTGCCACTACACAGCGTTTTAATCATTGTCATGAAAGCGACTTTTTAGCGCAACATGCTTGTCATTTATCCGCTATACACTTTCGCCCATAGAAAATACTTAGTCGTTAACTATGGCTTGTAAATAGTTAACGGCTAAAACCTAGCAAACCTGCTAATTAACCAGCGAAGGACTATTTGATGAAAGGCGTTAAACCATTTATTTTTGCCGGTATTGTGGCCGCCAGTGCCGCTGTACAGGCAAATGAGCTACAGACAGTGATTGATAAAAGCAGTGAAATTAATCAATCAGCTGCGCAATCGCAAAAAAAAATAGACAAGATTGCTGATTCAATACAAGGGCGGTTACAGCAATTTAAAGCCCTAAACAAAGAGATTGAAGGCTTAGCTGTTTATAACGCGCAATTAAACAAACAGTTAGATAATCAACTTGAAGAAATGCAATCGCTCAATCAATCCATGGATCAGGTGTCTATTATTGAGCGCCAAATCACCCCACTGATGCTGCGTATGATCACCGGACTTGAGCAGTTTGTGGCGCTGGATATGCCGTTTTTAACCGCTGAACGTAGTAAGCGCCTAGCGTCTTTATCAAACATGATGGATCGAGCCGATATCACGACAAGCGAAAAATTTCGTCGCGTACTCGAAGCCTACCAAATAGAAGTAGATTATGGCCGCACCATAGAAGCGTATAGCAGCCTACTTGAGGTGGCAGGTAAAGAGCGTGAAGTTGATTTTTTGCGCATTGGCCGCTTAGAGCTTATTTATTTAACCCGCGATGGCAAGCAGGCTGGAAGTTGGGATCAGGCTACAAAATCGTTCCATCCATTACCCGACTCAAGCATTAGTCAAATTAATAAAGGCTTACGTATCGCACGTAAGCAACTTGCCCCAGATATGTTAACTCTGCCAGTACACGCAGCAGAATAAGAGGTTAAAAAATGAAATTAGTGACGCAAATAACAACAATGGCGCTGTGTGCTGCAACAATTAGCTTTAGCGGTGTAACCATAGCGGCTGAACCGCTAAACCTAGATGCATTACTGAAAACGCTGGAAAACGGTAAAGCCGCTCAAACAGAGCAAAATACGCAACGTGAACAGCAATTTATTGCGCGTCAAAACGAGCAGGTACAAATGCTTAAAGACACGCAAGCTGAGCGTGATCACATGCTCAGTGAGGCAGAGCGTTTAGAAACGCAGTTTGAAGCAAACGAAATAAAGCTTGCAAATTTAACCGACACGTTATCGAAACGTATGGGCTCATTAAAAGAGCTATTTGGTGTGATGCAGCAAGTAGCGGGCGACACCAGCAATAAATTTGCCACCTCAGTGGTGTCGGCACAATTGTCTGGGCGCAGTGTCTTTATGGATCAGCTGGCGCAAAAAATGGGTTCAAGCTCAAAACTGGCCTCCATCGAAGATATCGAAAAAGTATGGTACGAATTACAGCGCGAAATGACCGAACAAGGCAAGGTGAGCCGTTTTACTAGTACGGTCATCGTGGAAGGGGGGAATAAAGTACAGCAAGAAGTAGTGCGTGTCGGTGCCTTTAATCTTATATCACAAGGCAAATACTTAACGTACAACCCAACTACCAACAGCTTAAGTGAGTTAACACGTCAACCTGTGTCGCGTTACACGGCAACCGCAGCTGACTTGCAAGCAGCTAACAATGGCGTGGTGCCGTTTGCGTTAGACCCGACGGGCGGCTCTATTTTAGGTTTACTGGTACAGGCTCCCGATACTGCAGAGCAAGTGCATCAAGGGGGGGCTGTAGGCTACGTAATTTTAGCGGTGGGTTTATTAGCCCTGCTTATCGCGTTAGAGCGCTTTGTAGCATTACTGCTAGTCGGGGGCAAAATACGTCGTCAACTAAAAGACAGTGTGGCGCGCAGTGATAATCCACTAGGGCGTGTGATGAAAGTCAAAGATGACTACCCCAATGTGGCTTACGACACCTTAGAGCTTAAATTAAGCGAAGCAATTTTGCGTGAAATGCCAAAAATAACCCGTAACTTAACGCTGATAAAAATAATTTCAGTGGTTGCCCCGCTGTTAGGTTTACTGGGGACGGTAACTGGAATGATCAATACCTTTCAAGCCATCACCTTATTTGGCACTGGCGACCCTAAATTAATGGCCGGCGGCATTTCTCAAGCATTAGTGACCACCGTGCTGGGACTGGTAGTGGCTATTCCAACGGTGTTTATTTACACCTTACTCAATACCCGTGCCAAACGATTACTGCTTATATTACAAGAGCAAAGCGCGGGTATTATTGCTAAGCGCAGTGAAAAGGGAGAATAAACCATGGTGCTATTGATTGACGCAATCAATGCTATCCGTGACTTTCTCGACACCGGTGGCCACGTGTTGTTGGTCATCGGGGTGTTAATTTTTACGATGTGGCTATTGATACTGGAGCGCTTCATTTTCTTTTTTAATGGCTTTCGTGGCTATAAACAAGCGATTAAAAATATTTGGTTTACTCGCGAAGAGCGCAACAGCTGGAATGCAGAGCAGATCCGTCAAGCCATGATCTCCCGCGCCAGTATGCGCCTCAACGCGAACTTAGCGTTAATTAATGTCATGGTTGCGTTATGCCCCTTGTTAGGGCTGTTAGGTACAGTGACCGGCATGATTGAGGTATTTGATGTTATGGCAATAACGGGTACGGGCAGTGCGCGCTCTATGGCGTCTGGCGTATCAAAAGCCACTATTCCAACAATGGCGGGTATGGTAGGGGCGCTTTCGGGCGTGTTTGCCGCCACTTATTTACAACGCAAGGCGAAGCGCGAAGTGGCGCTACTTGAAGACGCCATGCTACTAGATCATTAAACGTTAAAGCAAAACTTTAACCCGTGCTTTATTTAGGAGAGTCACATGAGAGCCCCTTTAGGTAATTTATTTCAAGAAGAAGAAGCCGAAGAAATTAACATGACACCCATGCTAGATGTGGTGTTTATCATGCTTATTTTCTTTATTGTCACCGCCTCATTTGTAAAAGAGTCAGGGATCGATGTTAACCGCCCAGAAGCCGCCACGGCGGTAAAAAAAGAACGCGCCAATATTTTAGTTGCGATTTCCGACAGTGGCGAAATTTGGATCAATAAACGTCAAGTAGATGTGCGCGCGGTGCAAGCCAATATTGAACGTTTAAAAGCCGAAAACCCACAAGGTAGTGTGGTGATCCAGGCCGATAAAAAATCAACCACCGATACCCTTATTAAAGTGATGGATGCTGCACGTGCCGCGGGTGTATTTGATGTCTCAATAGCAGCGCAAGAGGCATAAGGATAGGTTATGCGTTATTTAATAGCATGTGTCATTGCGATATTAATTACCTTTATGTTGTTTTTTGGCATGCAGGCGCTTATTAGCGGGGGGGAAGGTGCAATGAGTGAGCCCGCTAAAGGCAATGTACTTGATTTTGTGCGCCTTAAAAAAGAGCAAAATATAGAAAAGAAACAGCGCAAACCACAAAAGCCACCGACGCCGAAAGAGCCGCCACCGCCGCTCATGTCACCACCAATGCAAAGTAGTGAAAGTAACGCGCAGGCAAACAACTTTGACTTTTCGGCGACGGTTGACGCCGATGTAAGTATAGCTGCCGGGCTGGCGCTACAGTCCAGTGATGGCGAATATTTACCGATTGTTAAAGTGGCGCCGGTTTATCCGCGGCGCGCGTTATCGCGGGGCATTGAAGGCTACGTGATTGTTGAATTTACCGTTACCAAACAAGGTACAGTCCGCGATCCGCAGGTGCTTAAGGCAGAGCCTGAGTCGTTATTTGATAGAGCGGCGATGGATGCAGCGCTTAAATTTAAATATAAACCACGCGTAGTCAATGGCGAAGCCGTTGAAGTTGCGGGTGTACAAAATAAAATATCTTTCCAAATTAATGGCTAAATCAAAATTGATAACAGCCGCGATTTACTGGCAACAGCAGTGAGGCAATAATGAAACGACAAGTAATTACACACTATTTACACTATGCGCTGTGTTGCAGCGCGGTACTGGCAGCCAGTGTGGTAATACCCACAGCGGCCACTATGTTACCGGGTATTAGCTTGGCTAACGCCTATGCCAGCGAGCAAAAAACCACCCGTGTCCCTGCGCTGCGTGAAAAGGTATACAGTCAACTAGCGCGCGCACAAAAGCTTGCTGATGAGGGGGATGTGCCAGGCGGGCTCGCTGCACTTGATAGCATCCAAGCGCGTTCTTCCAGTATGAACTCATACGAAATTGCCATGATGCATAACTTTTATGGCTTTATTTATTACAACCAAAATGATTTAGCCCAGGCCATTAGCGCCTTTGAAAAAGTAATCGCAGAGCCAGCTATTCCTGAATCGTTGCGGTTAAGCACCACCTTTAGTTTAGCGCAGCTGGCGATGGCAAATAGTGACTATAACAAAGTGCTGCACTTTTTAGATCAATGGGATGCCATTAACAGTAGTGATAAACCAGACAGTTATTATGTACTCAGAGCACAAACCTACTATCAATTAAAACAGTACTCGCAAGGCTTAAATGCGATTAACCAAGCCATTGCGATGAGCGACGCGAGCGGCAAAACCCCAAAAGAAAACTGGCTGGTGTTGCAACGGGCAATGTACTACTCACTTAATCAAACTGATAACGTTGTTACTGTGCTTGAGCGTATGGTTAAGCTGTATAACAAAGCAGAATATTGGCTGCAGCTTGCGGCTATGTATGGCGAAACAGGGCAAGAGCAACAGCAACTAGCACTCCTTGAAGCGGCCCATCAGCAAGGGTTTTTAACCAGCAAAGCCGATTATCGTCAGTTGGCGCAAGTGTATTTATACAATGGCTTAGCCTATAAAGCTGCGGCACTGATGCGCCACGCGATGGAGGATGGCATAGTCGCCGCCTCTGCGAAAAACTATGCTTTTATTGCCGAAGCGTTGCTGCAGGCAAAAGAAGAGACGCAATCTATTCCCTACTTAGTAAAAGCCGCTGAGCTAACCGCCAGTGGTCAGTACGATCAACGTTTAGCCGAAGTGTATGTTAACACTGAGCAGTTTGAGGAAGCCGCCGATGCTGCGCGCCGAGCTTTGGATAAAGGCGGTCTTGATTTTGAGTCTAATGCCTTTGTTGCTTTGGGGATGGCACAGTACAACTTGCAAAATTTTGATGCGTCCATTTTGGCGTTTGAACAAGCGCAACAGCACAAACAATCGCAACGTCTTGCACAGCAATGGATCCAGTATGTAAAACGCGAAAAAATCCATGCCGAAACGCTTAAAACGGCTTTACTCTAATCGCTTAAGCGTGACTTAGCCACCAGCTACTACCCCGTCAATTATGTGTTCCCAACACAGTGATGGCGCTCACATTTAGTGCGCGCCTTTTTTATTGTTTAAACGCTAACTAACTGAAAATAAGTTGTTAATTTTGTCATCTAGGGTTTATTAAAGTGTCACGGCACTGTCATATCTGTGCCGTATTGTAGCCGCATTCGATAACTCAAGTGACCTTAATGCATGAGTATCGTGCCTTAACGTGACTTAAGTTTTTACTTAATGCGCTAACACAATAATTTAATACTTTAACGGAGTGAATAATGAAATTATCTGGTTTATTTAAAGTCAGCCTTGTGGCTACGGCAATGACGTTAGCAGGCTGTGGTGGGGATATAGAAATCACCCCTACAGTGAACGATAACAGCACCAGTACAGACAACAGTGTTAATAATTCTAATAACAACACCGGTTCTACCACGGATGATGACGCTGTGTGTGCAAGCTATGAATCAGCAGCGGGTACGGTCACAGGTGTGGTCAGTGGCATAGATTGTTTATACAACGATTCATTTTCAAGTAAAACGATTTCAATTACCAACAACATTACCTTTAAAGAATTACCTGGCGGTGGTGTGCATGTATTTGCTGATGCGCTACAAATTGGCGTAGATGGCAACACCGTTGATGGTTTTTCTATTCCTACTAATGGCCCAACCATGACTGTAGAGCCAGGTGCCATCCTTGCTTTTCAATCAGGTGAAGCGATTATACGCATAGCCCGTGGTGCAAAAATTCAAGCAGTCGGTACAGCAGAAAAACCCGTGGTATTTACCTCAGCCAATGCGTTTGATCGCTTTGATACGGCAGGCGAAGGGGCACGCTATGCAGACTGGGGGGGCATTATTATTAATGGCCAAGGTATTACTGATCAATGTACCGATGCAGAGCGCGATGGTGGCACATGTAATGTCGCTTCTGAAGGGATCACCAGCTACTTTGGTGGTAACAACAACAGTGACTCTAGCGGTAATATCAAATGGGCTAAAGTATGGTATGCCGGCTCGGGTCCCCGTGTTGGTGGTGAGGGTGATGACTTAAACTCACTGACGCTTAATGCGGTTGGTTCAGGCTCTGAGTTTGATTACATTCATATTCACCAAGGGTTTGATGATGGTATCGAAATTTTTGGTGGTGCAACCACACTTAAGCACGTCGTGGTGACCGATACTCAAGATGATTCGTTTGACTTTGATGCCGGTTGGCAAGGTAAAGCGCAGTACTTATTTGTGCAACACGGTACCGTCACGCTTAACGACGGCACAGTGGTTAATATGGGTAACAACGGATTTGAGTCTGATGGCGTTAAGGGCTCATCGTCTGCCCAAGTATCACCGTCAAACCCAATGATTGCTAACGTGACCGTGATCACTACAGATGGTAACTCAGTACGCGATGACGACCCATCACAAGCCTTCAAATTTGATGATCAGTTTAATTCAAGCATTTACAACGCGCTAATCGTTAAGAAAAACGCCGTTAATACTCAGTGTATTGAATTCTCTGGTGATGGTGAAAAGCAAGCCGATAACATCTCTTTTACTAGCTCGGTGATGGCGTGTTCAAACAATTTTGCAAATAGCGATACCTTTGCTGGTGGCCCACTTGCTGGACAAACTAAAACGGCTTGGTTTGAAAATGGCGGTGCCAGTGAAATTTTAACTGATGACGTTACTGTTCTTGCTGCTAATGGTTTTGCGACGAATACGACTGCTACAGATGTTACGGTTACCGCAACAGATTTAAGCGCCACAGATGGGTTCTTTGAATCGGTAAATTACATCGGTGCAGTATCGGATCAAGATACCAGCTCAAATTGGTATAAATGGGTTGAAGCTGCCGTCGCC
Organism: Pseudoalteromonas sp.; assembly: GCF_041613455.1. GTDB lineage: Bacteria > Pseudomonadota > Gammaproteobacteria > Enterobacterales > Alteromonadaceae > Pseudoalteromonas. The sequence goes on from NZ_JBFJHD010000129.1 coordinate 7,411, forward strand.
GCGGCTAACGCAGATTAATTTAGCACTCTTTATAAACTTTTGAAGGCGCCTTAAAGCTTGCATATAAAGCGTTAGGCGCCTCTTTTGTATACTCTGATCAGGATGTATCTTATGTCTAAAAAACATAGACTTAATCAAATTACATGGGCGATTGGTTTGGGGTTGTGTGCCCAATCAGCCAGCCTGTTTGCTGCGCAAAATGATATTGATGTAAACCAAGAAATAGAAGAAGTGGTGGCAGTAGGCACACGTTTGCAAGGCAGTGCGGCTGCTGTGGTTGAAGAACGTAAAAACCAAGCCTTTGTTGCCGATATTTTAGGCTCAGAGCAGCTAGCACGTACCGGCGATAGCGATGCTGCCTCCGCGCTCAGGCGTGTAACGGGGTTAACCCTTGTTGATGGCAAGTTCATTTATGTGCGTGGTTTAGGTGAACGTTATTCAAGTGCGCGTTTAAACGGTGCTTACATACCTAGTCCCGACTTAACCCGCAATGTGATGCCACTTGATATTTTTCCAGCCAGTATTATTGCCAGCATGGCAGTACAAAAAGCTTACTCGCCCAATATGCCCGCTGCGTTTGGTGGTGGTAATATCGACATTAGAACCAAAGCGGCACCGAGCGAGTTTACCGCGGGTGTTGAAGTGGGAGTGGGCTATAACACCGCGGCAAGCGATGGTTTTAGCTATAATCGCAAAGAAAGCGGACTCCCTGATGCCTTATCTGCGGCAATTACCCAGTACCGTGGCGATTTTAGCATTGGTAACATTGTTAAACGTGACGGCTTAGTTGATGGCGATACCACACGCGCAGAGCAAGCGACCGCGATTAACAACCAATTACTTAAGTCGTTACCCCGTGGTTATGAGCTAAAAGAAACATCACTTGACCCGCAATATAATATTAAAGCGCATTATGGTGATAGCGTTAGCGAATCTTACTTTGGCGGTAAGTTAGGCTTTCTGCTTGCAGCAGCCTATAAAAACGAGTGGGATTTTGAAGACCGATTCAGCTCAGTGATCAGCCAAGACGTCAAAAATGCACACGGTGAAATTGACTGTACAACAGCGCTTAATAGTGCCGATGACGTTGCAAACTCGTGCTTTAATACCGTAAAAAATGCTCAAGTGACCACAGAAAACGAGCGTTATAATGCGTCATTTAGTTTAGGCTATACCCTAGATACCCACAGTATATCAGCGCAGCAGCTGTACATTATTGATAATGAAGATCAGTCTGAAATTGCGATTTCGCAAAGTCCAGCGGGTAGTTCAACATTTAGTATTGCTGGCGATGGCGTGGCTAATCGTAACCATACCTTTAACTACGAAGAGCGCCAGCTTA
>NZ_JBFJHD010000130.1:0-8216 GCF_041613455.1 Pseudoalteromonas sp.
AATCATCAAGTCGCCTTGACCAAGTCCTAAGCCACTACGATGACTTAACAAGTCACGAATACGCATCTCGCGTGTTACATAGGCATCATATAACTGAAATTCAGGCAGATGGTCAATTACGCGGTCATCCCAGCTTAATTTTCCTTGATCAACTAACATTGCCAGTGCTGCGCTGGTAAAGGCCTTAGTGTTAGACGCAATACCAAACAAGGTGTTTTTGTTAACCGCGCTTCCCGTGTCTAAATTAGCCACTCCAAAACCTTTAGCAAAAACGACGTTATCGTTTTGCACAATCGCCACCGCCATCCCAGGCACATCAAAGCGCGCCATTGAATTGCTGATCACCTGTTCTATTTTATTGCTGTCGACTTGTGCCCAACTTGCAAAGCTGGCACCCGCCAACAAAGTCATAGCGGCAAGTTTTGTAAACCTCATTGTTATTCCTCTTTGTTATTATTTTTGATGCAGCGCAAATTCCACCTCAGCGCGAGCTTGGTTGCTATCGGGCTTATTAGGGTAGCTTAAAATTAAATCACTATAATGCTTAGGCACGCCGGCTTCTAGCGCACCACGATAAACATGCTTTACATACCAATCATACGGCAATAAGTTATCGTCCAGTGCATTCGCAATATAGCAATGCGCCTTTATAGACTGCTGATTTAACAGCATTACTTCTATATCGACACAGTCGTAATTTGGCCCTTCTATCTCATCTAAAATCGCTTTTTCGGCTTCATTTAACTCGTACACCACTCCATATACTATGGCATCGGGGGCATCACTAGGTACTATGGTGCATTTACCTGAACCATCCGAAAACGCCATATTAAACGTTAACTGATAACCTTTGAGGGTGGCGGTACCAATACGTTTAGCATTCGGTAGCCGCGCCAATAAGCGATTAGATGACATGTTAGAACCAAACGAAAAATTATATAACGGCATTTCTACTCCTAAATTTTTAGCACTTGCGTTACACGACCACACGTATTGCAAGGGCAATTAATACCACCCCTATAGCACGGTCGAACCAATAACCCCAGTGTTGAAAAAAGCCTCGTACTGCGGCTTTAGAAAGCAGCAGTGCCAGCATTGAAAACCATGCCCATGTGGCCAGTGCCATATACACGCCATAGCCTATTTGAACCGTGATTGGGGTGGTGGCACTGATAACGAGGGTAAATAACGACATAAAAAACAGTGTGGCTTTGGGGTTTAAAGCGTTGGTTAAAAAACCACGACGCGCAGCACACCAAGCCGACTCTGCTGGCACGGTAATATTCTCAATCCCCGTTGGCGGCGCTGTCGGTTTAGCTGCTTTAAGCGCCTGTATGCCTAAATACGCTAAGTACACACCCGCCACATATTTAAGCGTTATAAACACACTCGGCGACTGGGCCAAAATAACCGCCACCCCTAACACACAATAGCTAATATGCACTAAAATGGCGGCGCCCACTCCCGCACTGGTCCACAGTGCATTTACACGCCCTTGCTGTACACTTTGTTTTAAAACCACAGCAAAGTCGGGCCCTGGGCTGGCAACAGCAAAAAAGTGAGCAATCGCAATGAGCATAAATTCGTCTAAGTAATTCACTTCAGTCTCTGCTAAGTTGGTGCGTACGCGAGTAACAAAGGGTGCGCGGAATTGCTCACTAAGCGTTTAATCTGTTTTTGTGCGTGTTTAAATTGGCTGCGTAAGTGCGGCTTTAAATGTTTTTTAGAGTCGCTCTCTTGCTTAAAGTAGCTCACCAACGCATGCATAAATACCGTATGTGTTTCACTTAATGATGCTGCGCGGTTAGCGTAAGGGTTATAACACGAGCCACAGCCGCCCTTAAATTGATACACGGTATTGCTCATCATCACCCCAAAACCTAAAAAACACGCCAATGCATCGGCCGCTTGCGGTAAATAGTCTTTCCCGCCGGGTGGTAACACGCCTACATGGTGAATCAATATAGTCGCCAATGTACCGGCAAAGCTGGCAACTAAATCTTGCGGCTGATTTACCTGATTAGGATTAAATGACACATTAATAGCCTGACTGGGGGGCACCACTAACTGGCTGTCCTTACCCCGCAAGGAGCCAGTAAATTTAAACGCAGGGAAAGTTTGTGGGGTTAATTGTTGTGGCGCAACTAATTGCAGAGGCCAGGCTGTCATGCCTGCGTGTTCAGTAACCCGAGTAAAGACTTTACTCGCCATTTCTTCAATACTGGTTACCTGATCGGGGAAGAACGCCAGGGTGGGTAGCACCACTTTAGTATGCTGGGTAAAAAACTCAGCATCAAAATTTTCGACCGCCCAAATAAAGGTATCTATCAGCCATTGCTGCTCTTGCTCTGCCAATAACGGCTTAGATTTAAAGAAAGCTAACATAATCTACTCTGTGGTTATTCTTGTTCCTGCGCCCATTGCCACGCTTTAGTGTTATACAGCGGCACCGTTGATAAGGCATGATGGTGACTGCCGGTCGACTCTTTTGTAGAGTACGATAAATATAACAAGGTATGCGTTTTAGCATCGTATATACGGCGTACTTTTAATGATTTAAATAAAATACTTTTTGACGACTTAAAGACCACTTCTCCCGACTTGCTGCGATCGATGGCTTGTAATTGGTCGGCGGTAATAGGCCCCGTTTGACGACACGATATAGACATATCAGACGGATCAGAAAAGTCTAAATTAGCCTCGATATGACTAATATGACAGGTTACCCCTTTGACCAAGGGATCTTGCTGCGCGTTGACTATGACATCTTTAGTGGTAAATAGCCCTAAACTAACCGAGGCCACATCATCTGAGCATGCCGTTAACGTTGCCACAACTGCAAGTAACGCGCTAACTTTTAAATACTTCATTCTGCTCTCCAACAAACTAAAAAGTGTACCCTGTATGTTTCTATACTAAAGTATTTACAACAGCAAAACACACTTTATAAAAAATAAACAGTGTTTACCTGGTGCTGACTTTAGCCCAGCTAATAGCTATTTAAAGGTAATAGCGATTAAGCAAAAAGAAGCGAATTCAATGTTGCAAGGGGTTAGCGACCAGCGCGCTATTTGGTATAATAAAAGACTCGCAAGTAGTAACTCATAATAGGAACGCCTAATGCCGCACATTATTATTGAACACTCTGAAGATCTTCCCGTACTACCACAAGTGCTAGTTGAAAAAATTCATAGCGCCGCCTTTCAAAGTAATTTATTTAATCTAGATAGCATAAAAACACGCGCTATTGCCTATCAGCAATATCAGCTGGGTGCAGGGAAATCTGGCTTTATCCATATCGCGGTACACCTGTTAGCAGGGCGTTCTATTGAACAAAAGCAGGCGTTAAGTGAGCAACTACTGGCGTGTTTAGAAACCTATTGCAGAGCATCAGACAGCTTAAGCGTAAATATTCACGACGTTGATCAAGAAATCTATCGTAAAAACTAACGCTAGTTTAAGAGTGTTGAAAAGTATTCTATAAAGCGGATACCAAGTAATGTTTAAAAGTCCCGAATGGGGCTTTTTTTATATCGCAGCAGTTACAACAGGCTTATTACTTGCGTGAAAAACTATGTACTGAAATAAAAAAGTTCATCAAGCTTAAAGTGGAACTACATTGATTTATTAAGGGTTTGCGATGGAAGTATTGAAAAATGGTGGCCCCTCGCAGACTTGAACTGCGGACCTAACGATTATGAGTCGTGTGCTCTAACCAACTGAGCTAAGGGGCCACTTTTTGTATAACTAAATACAGTTACTTTTTGATGCGTTTAGCCACAGAGCGACTAAAGCGGGTTGCAGTATAAAAACTTTTTTAGTGCTTGTCACTAGCAAAAGCCTTTATTTTAACAATCAATGGTCTAACTGCTTAAATTGTGGTCTTTTAGCTGAAGGGATAATAAATTTATCAGAGTAAAGCGGCGTATAACTCACTTAAACAAAGTGCACGTATCGGCTTAAGTGAGCGCAATTTATATATTAAAAGTAACGTATCACAAAATTATTCATCTCATTGGCCTTATAACCAGGCACTTGTTCAGCCTCATTGCCAGTCTATTTCATGTTATTGTAATTCGTTGATTTAGTTATAAATTGCGCTTCATAAAGGGTTACTTTTTTGCAATGATATAAATTGCATGGATCACCCCAGGGAAATAGCCTAATAGCGTTAGTAGGATATTAATCCAGAAGTGCAATCCTAACCCTACTTGTAAAAACACGCCCAGTGGTGGCAACAAGATAGATAAAATAATACGAATAATATCCATAAACTCTCTCCTTAATGATTAGCAAAAAGCCCAGCAGTACTGGGCTTTATATACAATGATAGTATTATTTAGCAACAATGGTTAGATTATCGATAACTTTGCGCACGCTTTTAGCATTTTTTGCAATTTCTACTGCTAATTGTTTCTCAGCATCTGAATTCACGGTACCGTTAAGTGTCACGACTCCGTTGTCAGTGTCTACGTCGATATTTGTGCCACCCACTTCTGAGTTAAATAAATAACGCGTAGTGATCACTGTGGTAATTTTAGCATCGGTTAAGTCACTCTCTGCGTGATCGGCCATATCGTCATCGTGCTTCTTAGCGTGCTTTTTGTGTACAACACTAAGTTGGTTATCAACGCCTGTTACACCGTCGAGACTCAATACCAGCTCTTCGGCAAGTTCTTTATCAAGCTCACTGCTTACTTTACCGGTGAGGATAACATTGCCATTTTTTACATCAGTGTTTATGTCAAAGTTATTTAAATTCGTGTTCATCAGAAGCACAGTTTCAGCCTTGCCATCAATCCAAGCATCTTTACTTTCATTTTCCCAACTACCCGCTTGAGCACCCATAGCAGTGGTACCTAGTACTAAGGCGGCAATAATCGACTTATTAAATGTTTTCATAATCCTTCTCCTTTTGATTTAAGACATCTGAGCTAATGCCAACTTTAGGCCAACTTTAATTAATAAATAAAATCAACAACTTAGTGGGTAAGTGGTAAGGTATGAAAAACAGCACTTAGTAACTTTTTACCGTTGTGTCGGTAAAAGTTTCTCAATAGCGAGAATCGCTAAACAATCAACTAGTGATCAGCAGAAACAGCATTCGAGCCGTTAATTTATAATTATGGCCACGCTGCAGCTGGCGGCAGAGTTACCTTTTAGGCAGGTTAAACACCTCAGTCAGTACGCAGTTAATTTCTTGCTGGTGCTATATGGCAATACAATGCAAACTAGCAAAGTACTGATACGCGATAAAATTACGCAAGGCGCTACTTTTACATCAAAGTTATTCGCCGCTGCCTGATCTTAAACAGCACTGTATAAGAAACAAGCAAAACTATTTGGGCTTTATTGTTTACTTTATGGCAAAAGTCGCTAAAATATGCCGGCTTAAATATATAAACGTTCTTTTACAACCCAAAGGTAATACCATGCATCCAATGTTAAACATTGCGGTTCGCGCTGCGCGTAACGCAGGCAAAATTATACTTCGCGCCAGTGAAGATTTATCAAAAGTTGAAGTGCAACAAAAAGGCACTAACGACTTAGTCACTAATATTGATAAAGAAGCCGAAGCCGCAATCCGTGATACTATTTTACGTTCTTACCCTGACCACTGTATTGTGGGTGAAGAGTTAGGTGAGCACAAAGGTAAGGATGCAGATTACCAATGGATTGTTGACCCTCTTGATGGCACTACAAATTTCATCAAAGGTATTCCTCATTTCGCGGTTTCTATCGCACTTAAAGTAAAAGGTCGTTTAGACCAAGCCGTTATTTATGATCCAATTCGTGGTGAGCTTTTCACTGCGTCTCGCGGTCAAGGTGCTCAACTTAATAGCAAACGTTTACGCGTTTCAAAAACGGTTGAGTTACGCGGTTCAGTGTTAGCAACAGGCTTCCCTTTCAAGCAAAAACAACACCTAGATGCATACTCTGAAGCATTTAAAGCGTTATTTATTCATACTGCTGATATTCGTCGTGCCGGCTCTGCAGCACTTGATATGGCGTATGTTGCAGCGGGCCGCGTTGATGGCTTTTTCGAAATTGGCTTAAAACCTTGGGATACTGCAGCTGGCGAGTTATTGGTAAAAGAAGCCGGTGGTATGGTGGTAGACTTTGCTGGCGGCGTAAACTACAACAATAGCGGCAACGTTATTTGTGGCGCACCGAAACTAACCCAAGCCATTATTCGCGAAATTCGCCCTGTATTAACTGAGTCACTACTACGTTAATATAACGAGCATGGTTAATAGAAAAGGAGCTGAGGCTCCTTTTTTGTTGCCTAAATCCCACCTTTCACAATGCTAATCGTCAAACAGGCTAATCCTCAAGGCAAAATAATACCAGAGAGCTGTTAATATAGGTTGTTTGATACGCAGTACGTAAAGCACCTAACCCGCTAGAAAGCTCATGTTTATCATCACATAGCGCTTAAAGCTGTGTACTTACACCGCGTGTTGTACTAAGCGCATAGCTGCATTCAATGGCTTACTTCGCTGGCATACAAACAAATAGCTATGAGCACAGCGTTTGGCTGACTGTTTAGCATCGCTGGCCAATGCCGCCACCTGATGACTGCTTTTACAGCGCCCTAAATCGGGAGTGACTAAACCTATTGCCAGTGTTAGCAAGGGCACAAATTGCTGCTGCCCAGCTCGATTGGTAGCCCAGTAACCGTTATTGTTAATTTCTTCACGGCTAAAGTATTGCTGCGACTGCAGCTCAAATTGATGAATAATATGCTCGCACACGGTAACCGCATCATGCTCGTCAAACAGCACCATAAAGTCATCGCCGCCAATATGACCAACAAAGCTGCGGGTGTTGTTACACGCCTTTTGTGTAATGGCGGCTAATAGCTTAATGACACTATCGCCACTGGCATAACCAAATAAATCATTAAATTGTTTAAAATGGTTCAAATCTAAATACGCGATGGAGAATGCTTGTTGAGCGGCTAATCGTTGCTCAATGGCGTCGTTTATCGCCACATTTCCGGGCAACATAGTGAGTGGGTTTGCATGCTGCGCATGACGAATTTTTTCATCGGTAATATGCTTTAATATATTGCGTAGTGGTACTAGGCCTAAATACTGCTGCCCACGTGTGATCACTATATGGCGGCGAATATCAAAGTCGTCACCGGTGATTTGCTGGCTAACATGATCTAACAGCTGGTTTTCGTCTACCACTAAAGGGTGTTCATCCATAATCACCGTCACCGCACGCTTGTCATACAAGGCATGGCCATAGGCCGCTGCAAATACGTCACTAAGTTGCTCTTTATGCAGTAAACCAACTGGCTGGTACTGCGAATTCACCACTGCCAGACTAACCATAGATTTATCTTGCTCAAAGAGCGCATGGGCGTCTTTGCAGCTGGTGCCACTGTCGATTGCCGGTTGCGCAATCGCCAGCCAACCAATCGCCATGGAGTTATTTAACTTGCTGCTATTAGTGGCACAGCTAAGCGCTTGAACTTGCCTTGCGGTAGCAGCATAACTTGGCTGCTTATTGGGTCGTTCTAGTAAAAAGCCTTGTACATATTTAATACCCAACTCGGCTAATACAGAGAGCTCTGCAGTCCGTTCAATACCCTCGGCAATGACCGCCGTATTGGTTGCTTTAGCCAACGCAATGATTAACGTTAAAAACTGTTTTTTAACCGCACTTTTATCACAATGGTCAATAAAATAACGGTCGACTTTCACAAAGTCAGGGCACAGTTCTGACCATTGTTTTAACCCAGAATACCCCGCGCCCAAGTCATCTATGGCAATCGTAAAGCCCAAAGAACGGTAATGTTCGAGCGTTTTTTGTAATAAAAATTCATCCTCTACCCGCTCTTGCTCTGTCACTTCGATTACCACGCGATTAGCAGCTAAACCAAATTGCTTGATCAAATGCAGCGTTTCACCTTTAGGGTGGCTCGGGTCAAGTAACGTTTTAGGGCTAACATTTAAAAACAATTTGCCTTGTAGCTGTAAATGCACAAAGTTTTCAATCGCTTTAGAGCGGCACAGCAGCTCAAGCTCAGAGAGTAAACCGTGTTGATGAGCCGCCTGAAACAGTGCATTAGGCATTTCTAACGCGCTATTTTTCGGCCCTCTACTGAGTGCTTCATAACCCAGAATGGTCTGGTTACTGGTATCAAACAGAGGCTGAAACAATGTGGTTATTGTGCCGTTAACTAAAATAGTATCTAATAATTC
>NZ_JBFJHD010000131.1:0-8203 GCF_041613455.1 Pseudoalteromonas sp.
ATAGCACCTCCAGATGAAATACATATTTATGGCGTGCTGAACCATAAACAGCAAAGGTATTAGCAGAGATGGGTCTGACTCCCAGCAATTCAAGGCCTCTACGGTGAAGCTGGTAAATAACATCTGCTATTTAACTATATAAGATAATGCTGATTGCGCAACTCGTTGCCGCTGCTTTTTGTAACAGTATGAATTTGCTGTTTATTAGTAACTACAACACGCTGTATTCTGCGTACTAGCACAGCGAATGAACAAAAACCGTGGGGGTTCAATCATTCATTACTTGGCATAGCTGTCACAAAACACATATACTGTACACTTATACAGTATATGTGTTTTGGTTGTGAGCCTATGTTTGTAATTCCTATTTATATAGAAGCCGGTGTGTGTGGCTTTGAATCCCCCGCCGCGCAATATTCAGAATTAGGGGTGTCGCTTGATGAGTTACTGATCAAACACCCCGATGCCACTTTTATTGGTATTGCCTCTGGGGGCTCGATGCAAGAAGTGGGTATTTTTGATGGTGATTTATTGCTGGTCGACCGTGCCGAAGCCGCAAAAAATGGCGATGTTATTGTGGCTAATTTAAATGGCTTGTTTGTTTGTAAACTGCTTGATAAAAGTAATGCACGGCTGCTGTCGGCCTCGCCCTTGTATCCGCCGGTGCAGATCACTGCCAGTGACGAATTTCAGCTTGAAGGCGTGGTGAGTCTATCGATTAGAATGCACCGGCAAAGTCCGGAGTTACTCGCATGTATGCCTTAGTGGATGCGGTGGCATTTTATGCCAGCGCCGAAAAAGTGTTTGATCCGGCAATTCGCTCCAAACCTGTGGTGGTGCTTACCAATAACGATGGTTGTATCTGCGCGGTGTGCCCGATTGCACGGCAACTAAACGTGCCTAAATTTGCGCCCTACTTTAAAGTTAAACACCTATTGGCGCAGCACAAGGTGGTTGTACGCTCCAGTAATTACGAGTTATACGCCGATTTAAGCGACAAAATGATGAACGTGATTGGCCGCTTTTGCGATACTCAGCACGTATACAGTATTGATGAGTCGTTTTTGCATTTTAATGGTTACAGCACAGTAATTAATGACTGGTTTGCATACGGTCACACGATGAGGCGTACTGTATGGCGCGAAACTAAACTGCCGGTTGGCGTAGGCTTTGGTCCCACCGCCACTCTAGCTAAGGCGGCCAATCATGCGGCAAAAAAACTGAGTGGTTTTAACGGCGTAGCCGTTATTGATAGCCTTGCGAGCCGACGTGCTATTTTACAAAGAATGGCGTGTGAAGATGTATGGGGCATAGGCAAACGCTTAGCCAAAAAACTCAAAATAATGAACATTCATAGCGCTTGGCAATTAGCACAGCAAAACCCCAAAGCAATGCGCCGCGCGTTTAGTGTTGTTGTAGAGCGTACCGTGCGTGAGCTTAATGGCGAGCCATGTTTAAATTGGGATGAAGTACGCCAAGATAAACGCGAAATCTATTCAACACGCAGCTTTGGTGAGCGCTTACATGATGCTGTTGCATTAAAAGCCGCACTGATAAACCATGTCACTATTGTGGCAACTAAACTCAGGGCGCAACACTCATTAACCAAACAGCTTTATATTTTTGCCGCCAGCTCCACCCACGACAGTAAATTTTGCAAAAAGTCGTACCTCTATCGCTTTACCACCCCCACTAACGATACCTGTGTAATGGCAAATGCCGTAGCGGCGGTATTTGCACACATATACCAACCCGGTGTACGTTTTTATAAGTGTGGTATCGGGGCATTAGAGCTCACCTCCCAGCGCTTTGCACAAAATGATTTATTTAATGCCCGCAGCGACAACCCCCAATTAATGAGCTGCCTTGATGCTATTAACAATCGCTACGGTAAAGGGGTACTCAGCCTAGCTAGCAGTAAACTTAGCGAGCGCTGGCAAATGAAGCGCGCTTTTTTATCGCCGCAATACACCACCCGTTGGCGTGATATACCCAAAATACACTGTAATTAACCCTCGCGGCGAGTAGTGAATATTACTCGCCCGCTTTTTTAAAGCTGCACTCAACCTGAGGCTCACTCAGGGTATAAGTAAGGGTATTGTTAGCGCCAAAATAGAGGGTTTGGCGAATGATTTTTTCATTAATAGGGTTTTCGCAGCGACTGGTTCTAATGCTATTTTCCAGGCCATCGCTTTTGTACTTTAAAGAACTGGTCACAAAACAAAAGTTAGGCTTTTTTATTGTTTGCGTGCCGTTATGTAACGAATCAAACACAATTTGCTCACCTAAAGTAAAGCCCGCATCGGGATCCGCTGGGTTAATTAAGCGTAACTGACTATTAACGCATAATGCAGAATTAGCCGATACGACTTCGTAGGCACCTAACTTGGTTTCTAAAAGTGGAATAAAGCGGCTCTTGTTACTCGGTTTAGCAACGGCATGCGCACTGATAACAGTGATGGTTAATAAAGCAAGTGTAATGTATTTCATTGCGTAGTTATATCCTCGAAAGTGGCGTGTTAAGCAATTAAAAATATTTAGTTACTCAACTTTATACAACTATAACAGAGATTTACTATAAAAGGAGAGAAGTCGTACTGCAGACATGGCCTAAAGCTGCCAGGCTATTAATTCGGCTGTTATAAGCAAGCTATTAAAACAGCTTGCTTAACTAATCGAGTGCGAGGCTAAGCAATGCCTTGAACGACTACGCGCTGTAGTCGCGATTAAGCAAAAGAGTTACTGCCAGTATTTGGCAAACAATAATGGGTAACTTTGTTTTAAAAACTTCGCTTTGTCTTTAAAGCGTTTGCCTTTGGGCTCATCGCTACCTGAGGGCACAAATGGCAGTTCATCATCGTTACGCTCTTCGTACAGGAGTCCGGCGATGAGGTCGTATTCGTCGATGTACGGATACGGCTGCTCGTTTAAGTAATACACCGGCGTACAATTGGCTAACGAGTCGGGGTTAAGTAGCGCATTATCAAATACGCTTTTACCGCGTGAAATTAACCAACATCTAAATTCGCTAAAGCCGTATTCATCGTTACAACCGGCCATCACAAACGCCGCACCAAATAAATCCCAGCGGTAACATTGGCGCATACAAAGACCAAAGTACTTATCAAATGCAATTAACTGTTGATCGCTTAAATCATGCAATTTAAGTTTTAAGTTGTCGCTCACACTTTGTGGATCAAGCCCTAAGTCGGGAGTGGTTACTAAGTCCCAAAAAGCCTGCTCAGTTAAACTATCCATTATAAAATCTCTTTTACTCGGCCTACTTGGCCATCTTCTAAACGAACTTTAATACCGTGCGGGTGATTAGGTGATTTAGTTAATAAACGCTCAACCACCCCTTGCGTTAAGGTGCCACAGCGTTGATGCTCTTTTAATACGATATTTACTGTGCTACCAGGGGAAATTTGCGCACGCGTAGGAACAGCCATAATGAATACTCTAAAAATAATTTGCCCAATTATAACCTCCCTCTACAGACAAACCAACCACACGGGGTTAATCGGCTAAAAACGTAATTGCTGCGGGCTTAATCGGCAAATTAATCTGGGCTAATTGTGCAACAATAACCTTTTTCAGTGTGTCTAATTGTGCCTGGTGCTGTTGATAGGCCAGCTCATCATCAAAATAACAGGTCACTTTGATACTGTTAGCTTCGTTGTTTAAGTCAACGGTGTGCGTTAAGTACGCAAAGCCTGTCAGCGTCGATTTAATCTGTTCGCAGGCTGCGGTCAGTGCATGGCGTATCTGTTTATCACGCTGTTTTTGCGTTTTAGTCATTGGTTTTTTCTTTTTCTGCTTGTTGTTGTTTAAATTTGGCAAAGTTACTTTGTTGTAACTTTAAGCACTCATAGTATTCGGCATCGGCTTTGTAATTGCATTCATCAAGACGCGCAGATTGTATTTCATGAAAACGGGCATCTGAGCTACAAGCAGATAACAAAAATACACCGGCACAAGCCAGTAAATAGCGATTTAGTTTATTGATAACCATTAAAATTCCTTACACTTTAGAAGGTAAAAACTGTATATTAAGCGCCACAAAAAACCTTACTTTGTACAGGACTTATTATGATGTTGTCGAAGTTGCAACAGCAATTTCAGCGTATAGATAAAAGCAAACTATTTCAATCATTTGTTATTGTTGTCATTGTTGTTTCTGCTCTGACGGTGGGCGCTCACACCTACTCCTTACACCCTACGGCAGAGCTTATCCTAAACTGGATGGACATTGCGATTACAGCGTTCTTTTTAATTGAACTGGTGATCCGCTTTATTGCCAGTAAAGGCATAAAAGACTTTTTCTCCAAAGGCTGGAATATATTCGATACAATTATTGTGCTTGGTAGCTTGTACCCGGCAGCCGGTTCAAGCATGTTGCTGGCACGGTTACTGCGCATATTTAGAGTATTACGCTTAGTGTCGATGATCCCTGAATTACGCTTATTAGTAAACTCCTTGCTCAAAGCCATACCGCAAATGGGCTACATTGCGCTACTCATGTTTGTTATTTTTTACATTTATGCCGCCATGGGCAGCATGATGTTTGGCCATATAAACCCTGTATTATGGGACGATGTGTCTATTTCTATGTTGACCTTATTTAGAATTGCCACTTTTGAAGATTGGACCGACATAATGTACGAAACCATGGCGGTATACCGATTAAGTTGGATTTACTACTTAACCTTTATATTTTTAACTGCGTTTGTGTTTTTAAATATGATGGTGGGGGCTATTTTAGAAGTCATGTCGCAAGAGCATAAAAAAGCGCGCGAAGAATTAGCCGACGATAACTCGCTTCCGGCAACGCAAGGGCAAGTGAAAGCCTTACAAGCCCAATTGGCCGATCTAAAGTTATTACTCAGAGAAAAAGAGTACTAATGAATTAAAGCCACCAGCTTAGGCGTAAGCTGTTTAGTGTTTACAGTAAAAAGGGTTAGCCATTGGCTAACCCTTTTTTATATCAAATGGCGCTTACTCACTATCAACAATAATGCGTAGCATACGGCGTAGCGGCTCTGCGGCCCCCCATAATAGTTGATCGCCCACAGTAAAGGCACTGATGTATTTGGGCCCCATCGCCAGTTTACGAATACGACCAACCGGAATACTTAAAGTACCGGTGACTTTGACGGGGGTTAAATCGGTGCAGCTGATCTCACGTTCATTAGGAATCACCTTAACCCACTCGTTATGAGACGCTAAAATGTCTTCTATTTTAGCAACGCTAATGTCTTCGCGTAATTTAATCGTCATCGCTTGGCTATGACAACGCATTGCGCCAATACGCACGCATAAACCATCAATCGGCACAGGCTGTTTAGATGAGCCTAAAATTTTATTCGCTTCAACTTGCGCTTTCCACTCTTCTTTAGATTGACCGCTGGGCATAGGCACATCAATCCACGGGATTAAGCTACCTGCCAGTGGCACGCCAAATTGGTCTTGTGGTAACTCGCTTGATGCCATTTTTTCGCTAACGATTTTATCAATTGCTAAAATAGCAGAGCTTGGGTTGTTCACTTGCTCGGCTACACTTTGATGAATAGCGCCCATTTGTGCGATAAGCTCTTTCATGTTCCGCGCACCCGCGCCCGAAGCAGCTTGATAGGTCATTGGGCTTACCCACTCAATCAGATCGTGCTCAAATAAACCACCCAGTGCTAATAGCATCAGTGAAACCGTACAGTTACCACCCACAAAGGTTTTAACACCTTGCTCTAGCCCTTGTTCAATCACATCTTTGTTAACCGGATCGAGCACGATAATGCTGTCGTCGCTCATACGCAGTGCCGAGGCGGCATCTATCCAATAGCCATTCCAACCCGATTCACGTAATTGTGGATACACCGCATTGGTGTAATCGCCACCTTGGCAGGTAACAATAATGTCCATTTTTGCCAGCTCAGCAATATCGCTGGCATCTAAAAGCGGTTTGGCGGGGCCCGCTATATTCGGACCAAGCTGACCGGCTTGTGAGGTGGTGAAAAAGGTGGTGTCGATATCTGCAAAATCATGTTGTTGTTCCATACGCTCTAATAATACCGAGCCAACCATGCCACGCCAACCGACTAATCCTACTTTTTTCATTGTGTTTTCCATTATTTGATTCATAAAAGGCCTAGATAAATTAAAAATTAAAATTCATTGCGTGAGATTTAATTTTTATCACCCCAAAGCTAACACTGCTGGTGTAACAAAACTAGTCAATAAACTGTAACTTAAATATTTTTCATACAGATAAAAAAGCCCTGTATTAAATACAGGGCTGTTCAGTGGTTAGGCGCAGTTATGTGGGCGCTATTTAGCGACCATATTAAAACTCATAGCTGTAACTTATATCAAAGTTCATACCCACTTCTTTAGAGCGCACAATAATATCTGATTGCGATACCTGCTGATCTTCATTCAGTAAGTTTTTAACTTTAAACTTCACCTTAGAATTAAAATCAGGGTAAAAGGTATAGACTAAGTCTAGCGAGTGAAATGGCTGCTCATAGGCATCATCACGACTGGCGACACCGGCGGCTAAAATACGTTCACCAAACACGTTGTACACCAAAGAGCTACTGTGCATGCCATTAAGTGAATCATAGTTAAGCTGCAAGTTAACAACATACTCTGAGTGACCTGTCATACGTTTTTTGGGATTAGTTAAGGTCCCCGCAAGCGCAGGATCGATAGACGCTTGTGAATCACTCAGCGTAATATTACCGCTGGTGAATAACCCTTCTGATAAAAACCTGAGGTCTTGCAACCACTCAGCTTCTATACCATATACCTCAGCAGTTTCACCGTTAATAAATGAGGCTGAATAGTCTTCATCGCCAATATTTAAAACCGTTTCAATGGGTGCTGTAATGTCCTTGTAAAAAGCAGCAACACTAAACGAGTTACCCGCGTCACCGTAATATTCGTAGCGTAAGTCATAGTTTTTAATCGGACTACTTTTCAGCCCTGTGCGGCCAAAGGTTCTAATATCGGTAAGCGGATCAAAATAAGTGACCGGTACCACTTCACGAAAATCAGGACGCACCACCGTTTCGCCGTAGCCTGCACGAATTTGGTAATTATCGGCGCCTACATAGGTCACTGAAAGCGCAGGATACCAATCGTCAGAAACAATTGAACCGGCTTGAATTTTTGCCGGATCGTAAAAGGTATGCAAATCGTCTTGGTCAAATATCAGGCTCGATGTACCAATGGACGTTTGCTTAAATTGTTCATAGCGTACCCCCCCACTAATGCGTAACCATTGCTGATAAAACACATCAAACGAGGCATACCCGGCATCGACTTTTTGACCGGCTAAGTAATCATCCGCATCAGGGGCTGTCGGTTCGTTAAAATCAACCAAGATTGAGTTGTTATTAATAAATTCGTCGCTTAGGTAGCCACTATTATTAAGCGCATTATCGCTGCCATCATTAATAATAATACCAGCACCACCACTGTTATTAATAGCAAAGCTTGAGGTGTTAAAAATACGCGCCCTGTCTGAAAAGTCATAGCCAACTTTGAACTCAACATCCATACTGTCAAAGCTGACTGGTAAGGTTAAATTACCGCTGTAAGACTTAACCCGCTCTTGCATATTGGTGTATGACATAATTACACGGTTATCATCACCGGTAATTTGTGACCCCGCATAAGCGCCGTCGCTGTTATACTCATCGCGAAATTCAAAATCAGCATTGGTCGGAATATCCGTGGTGGCTTTCGCTTCGGTATACTGCCAATCAGCGCCAATTCCCAAGTAATCTAAAAAGGTGTGCTGACCAATAAACTGCGTGATATTAAGCTGGCGCTCTTCGTAGTTAAAGGTATGGTTACGATTAGCCACGCCATCGCCAGCAATACTAAATGTTGAACTACCCGCTGGACTTTGCGAAATCGCAATTTCAGACTGATCTTCGTTGTCAATAATGTAAAGCTGCTGCGCTGATACACTATGCGTACCTAAAGTGTAACCAACACTAAATGAGCCATTATAACGCTCAGTTTCTGTGGTCACTTGGGCATTTTTAACGGTATTAAAGCACGAGTTTGCAACGTCATCGGCGCTATTAAGCGCTGTTGTACAGTCAATTTCACCGTGTGCATTTTTGACGTCTTGGCTGATCACTGAGCTGAATCGGTCTTCAAAATCCCACTCGTTTTTATAGGCTGCTGCAAGCAGAAA
>NZ_JBFJHD010000132.1:0-8129 GCF_041613455.1 Pseudoalteromonas sp.
GTTGGTGGTTACTATAATAAGTTTGAAAAAACGGAAGATAGCCGTGAATTTACACCGGGTTTTGATCAATATGCCGTTGATAACTGGGGCGCAAACCAACTCCGCCCAGACTCATTAGAGTATATTTCAATTGTAAACGCTGAAATTACGGAATCAGCATTGTTTGGTGAAATCACTTATAGCGTTACCGATAAATTAACACTCATGGCCGGCGCCCGTTTTTATGACTATGAAGTAAACTCGTCTTCTGCCATTGATTTACCTTTGTACTATACGTTATTTGATAATTATGCCGCCGATGAAGTTAATCTCAACTTTAAAAGCACCCCAACGGCAGCCGATGACGGCAGCTTATTTAAAATTAATGCTAGCTACCAATTTAGCGATGATGTCATGGCATACGCCACGATCAGTGAAGGCTTCAGAGTGGGTGGCGCTAACAGTGTTGCGGCTTGTCCTGAAGATGTAGCAAGCTCTGACATTCAAAACATTTGTGCACTGCCCGATGAAACGCTTTATCAGGCTGATACCACCACGAACTATGAATTAGGCTTTAAAAGCACCTGGTTTAATAATAAATTCCATTTCAACGCCGCCTTATTTACGGTTGAGTGGGACAATGCGCAAGTTGCCGGTGCCACTTTCTATGGCCAACAATCAATTACCAGTAACGCCGCAACCGCCGAGGCGAAAGGGGTTGAAATTTCAACACGCGCTATGCTGTCTGATAGCCTAACAGCCTATGCAACTTACGCTTATACAAACGCAGAATTAACTAAAGATGCGCCATTTTTGTTTAAGGTATTAAATCAAAATGAGCTTGATGCCGGTGTCGAGCAAGATTATTACGATGGTAAAGATGGCGATCGCTTACCGGGTTCGCCTGAGCAACAGTTTTCACTGGGCGCGACTTATTCCACAGAACTGTTTGACGATACCTTGCTAGACATCAACTATGGTCTTACCTACCAAAGTGACGTGTACTCTAAAGTGGGTTTGCGCGCTGACGGCGAAGCGTTACCAGGTTATGCGTTAAGCAATATCTCGGCAAGGTTTTCAAAAGACGAATGGTCGGTAACCTTATATATGGATAATATGTTTGATAAATATGCTTATAGCTCAGTACGCCGCGACAAAGGTGATATTGGCTTGGCTAAGTATCCTGCGATGAACTCTAATGATGCCAGCCTACAGCGTAACTATGGTCATTACTTGATCACACCTCGCACCGCCGGCGTACGTTTTGAGTATTTGTTTGGCTTGTAAGTGAAACATTTAAATATTCAGCGCTCAGGTTAATGCGCACACTGTGTTTGTAAACACTGAGTCACTTAAAAGCACCGTATTGCCAAATACGGTGCTTTTTAATTTTATGACTAATAATGCTCAATGCTAACCCTAGAGCTTGCTTACTAAGGCGCAGTTAGACGGCTGAGATGTGCGTTTAGCAGCTTGCGGTTTATATTCTGCTTAACCATCGGTGAGCTGTAAATATAACTAATGGTTGTCATAAAACGGTCTTTTATGACAAATAGACTAAACTTACATTATGCCTTGGTAATTAAGTATTGCAGGTTTACATTTCTGGTTTTACTTTTTTATTAGGGTATTGCATAAAAATCATAAAACGTAAGGATAGTGCTATGGAAAAAGCTTCGAACCTTCACCATAAAATGTATGTACTAGACACCAATGTATTGCTTCATGAACCCCTTGCCTATTTATCTTTTCAAGAACACAGTGTGGTCATTCCAATGACGGTGCTTGAAGAGCTCGACCATATAAAAGACCGTAAGCACGATGTCAGTCGCGATGCGCGTATTGCTATTCGTGGTTTAGATGAAATTTTAAAAAATGCCACCCCCGAACAAATGTTACAAGGCGTGGCGTTACCCAGTAATAAAAAAGCCAAAGCGGAGTCAAACGGTAGCTTAATTATTGTTAATGATCACTTGTTTGCCGACTCTATTTCGGGGTTGCCCGGCAATGAAAACGACCACCGTATTATTAACTGTGCGGTGTATTTACAAAAACAACATAGTGATGCCAAAGTGATACTCGTCACCAAAGATATCAATATGCGTTTAAAAGCCAAAGGCGCAGGATTGAATCATGTTGAAGACTATCGCACCGACCAATTGATTGATGACATTAGCTTATTAACCAGTGGCTACAAAAAAATAGCCGGTGATTTTTGGCAGCATGTAGGAGAGTGTAATACTCAGCAAAATGGCCGTGATACTTTCCACCATGTGGCAAAAAATTTAATCCCCGATGTGTTTTATAACGAATACTTAATTGATGATGGCGAGCACTTTGCCGCGCGGGTTAACGCCTACGATGAAGAGTACATTACCTTAAAAGATATTGGTTATGAGCGCTTAATGCACCACAGCGCATGGGGAGTCAAACCGAAAAACATTTATCAGGGTATGGCACTCGATGCGCTACTGGATACCAGTATTGAGCTGGTTATTTTAACCGGCCCCGCTGGCTGTGGTAAAACGTTATTGGCGCTTGCTAGTGCACTAGAGATGGTGATCGAAAAAGGTATTTACGACAAAGTAATCGTCACTCGTAATACCCCTGAAATAGCCGAATCAATAGGGTTTTTACCCGGCACCGAGGAAGAAAAAATGGCGCCCTGGTTGGCGGCCATTACCGATACGCTGGAAGTGCTACATAAGGGCGATGAAAACCCAATATCGAGCCGTAACTATATAATGGAAAAAGCCAATATCCAGTTTAAGTCGGTAAACTTTATGCGCGGCCGGAGTATTCAAAACGCGGTGGTTATTTTAGATGAAAGTCAAAATTTAACGGCCTCACAATTAAAAACCATTATTACCCGTTGTGGTGAGGGCACTAAATTGATTTGTACCGGTAATTTGGCACAAATAGACAGTAATTACTTAACCCCAGTGACCTCGGGATTAACCTATATCGTAGAGCGCTTTAAAAAGTTTGAGGGCAGCGCCACGATAAATCTTAACGGTGTGGTACGTAGTCGCTTAGCTTCTTTTGCCGAAGAAAACTTATAACTTGCGCTTAACATTATGGCTCGCTAGTCTATTAGCTGATTATCGAGCCATAAAACAGGCAAACAGTTGAAATTTTTACCCTTAAAAGATTATTACCGCTCTTTAGTGGTGGCGTTAGCCGTGCCGTTGTTTGTGGCTTTTTTATTATGTTTACACTTATATAATATTAAAGTTGAGCGCGCGATTGAAAAGCGCCATGCTGATTTTGCCAATGTTGCGGCGCAA
Organism: Pseudoalteromonas sp.; assembly: GCF_041613455.1. Classification (GTDB taxonomy): domain Bacteria; phylum Pseudomonadota; class Gammaproteobacteria; order Enterobacterales; family Alteromonadaceae; genus Pseudoalteromonas. The sequence goes on from NZ_JBFJHD010000132.1 coordinate 3,267, forward strand.
GTTGAGCATACCATGGCGGGGATCAATGACTTATTCAGCACTATGTTTACCCTGTATCATCAATCTAATCAACACCAGCGATATAGCGAATTACCGACCAAGGTAAATCAATATGATGACTACTATTATCAATATGTTAGTGCGCTAAATGGCGAAATAGTGGGCACTGGTGAATTTGCACAATCATCGCCTGCCGCGTTGCGCTGGCAAAAAGTAGTTACGCTTGCCCCGTCATTTAATAGCACGCTGGCGTTAATGCAATCTCTTAGCGCTGTGGCCTATGTTGATGAGCAGGGTTTTGCCTATGTGGCGCGGCGGGATCGCAGCGAGCGCTTGTTACTCACTGACATATTACAAGGTAAATTTAAGCCACTGTTTTTAGAAGGGCAACTCACCTCCAGCCCGATTATTACCGTAAATAACAAAACCTACTTTGCAATAGGGCGGCAGCAAGACGTTAATTCTGACGATTATATTCTGCTTATTTATGATGTTCAGGCTATTTCTAATTGGCTAAAAAAAGTATCGCCGCAGCAGGGCGAATATATCTTTATGAACCAATACCATGAGGTGATAGCAAGCTCACAGCAGCTGCTCACTCAGGCGCAGCGGTTAAATCAATACTGGCCCGCGTTATCGGTGCACTACGACAATACCAAGGTACTAAAAAATAACCACTTTTTAATGCAGCCTATTGCTAACTACCCAATTCACGCGGCATTTTATGAATCAAATAAGCAATTATCTATGCCTATTATTTATGAAACGATTATTGAGTTTTGCTTTTTAACCGTTTTTTTAAGCATAATGTTTGGCGTGTTCTTTTGGTTAAGTCAGCGTATTTTTATAAAACCCATGACCTTTTTAATGAGTTACTTAGCGCATAATGAAGACAGTAAAGGCGGTCATTTAAGCTACCAAGTACCATTAAATTGGCAGCCGTGGTTTTTAAAAGTGAAAGCCGTGTTCGCAAAAAATACTCAGCTGGTGGAGTCGCTCCAACAGTTGAATAAGCAGCTTGATGCAAAGTTACAACTGCAATCTGAAAAGTTAACCCGCAGCTACGAAGCTAAAGAGCGTCATTTAGCGCTGCTTAATACTGTGCTCAATAGTGTGCCTGACTTTATTTATTTTAAAAATACCGATGGCTCATTTTTAGGCTGTAACAAAGCATTTGAAGCGTTTATTGGCAAACAGCAAGCCGATTTAATGGGTAAATTAAGCAGTGACGTGGGTCTCGACAGCAACAACATAAGCGCATTAGAACAGCAAGTACAGCAGACTTGTATGCCCGAGCAGCAACGGGTTGATAGTGAAGGGCGTGCTTATTTGTTAACCGTAGCGCCATTTTACAATGAGCAGCAACAATTGTTAGGCGTGATGGGCATCGGTCGCGATATCACCGAGCAACAACACACCTTACATGCATTAAGAGAGTCGGAGTCTAAATTTAGAAGTGCCATTGAATTTGCGGCTAACAGTGTGCTGTTGTTGTCGCTGGATCATACTATTTTGCAGGTAAACAAAGCGGCGCGAAAATTATTCGCGGCACACCAAGAGTTGCCCGGAAAGTCATTACAGAGCTTATTTAGTAAAACCCAGTGGCAAGAAATCGCAGCCACACTTGAGCAGCTACTTAATAATAAAAAGCGGGTCTACCATTTAACCTTGGCGCACGCAAAGTTAGCCGAATGGTTGCAGTTAAGTGTGTCATTGGTGTGGCATGAAAATGGCGAACCTTTATATTATATAGTGCACATACAAGATATTAGTGCATTAACCAAAGCAAAACATGACGCCGAGCGTGCCACGCTTGCTAAAAGTCGTTTTATTGCCAATTTAAGCCATGAGATCCGCACACCACTCAATGCTGTATTCGGCTTATTGGATATGCTGATAGAGCAAGGATTAACTGCCAAACAATTACAGCAAACAGAGCAAGCTAAGCATGCGGCTCACAGTCTATTACTGTTACTCAATAGCATGCTCGATTTTGCGCGGGTAGAAAGTGACGAAGCGAAATTAACCCAAGCCCCTTTTTGCTTGGTTGATTTAGTGGATATCTGCGACAGCTTAACGGCGCCACTGTGCGAAAGTAAAAATATTGCATTTATTATCGATATTGACCCCTTAATTGCCCCGCAGCTAATCGGTGACAGCGTGCGTTTACAGCAAGTACTGGGTAATTTATTAACCAATGCGGTTAAATTTACCAATACTGGCAGCATTACCCTGAAGATGGAGCTCGTGCACAGTGATGCCACACAGCAAAGTATTTGCTTTAGAGTCATTGACACCGGTTTAGGTATTGATAAGGCCGATCAGCAGCGGTTATTTGATGCTTTTACACAAGGTGATGAGTCATCAACCCGTACCCATCAAGGGGTGGGATTGGGCTTGGCGATTGTAAAGCATGCAGTGTCACTGTTGGGAGGGGAAATAGCACTAAACAGTGATAAAGGGCAGGGGTGTGAGTTTTATTTTAACATTACAGTGCAGCTTGATACGCAAAATCGCTGCTATTTACCGCGTAATACCTTAGCGCTGTTATCAGCGCAAAGTAGTGAGCTGCAACAGGTGGCTAATACCTTTGCAGAACTTAGCTGCGTAGAGTTAGCCACGGCGTTAACATCCGCGGATAAGCTAAAAAATTACGACAAGCTCATTATTGACGTTGCCGATACCGCGGCCTTATTCAATAGCGCCAGTTGCACTGAGGCATTATTGGCAAACGCCACTGATGTTATTATTGTGGGTCAACAGCCAGGATTCAGCTTGCCTGCTAGTTGTGCCTCGCTGTCGGTACAGTGTATAAAGGCCAGCGCACTGGCGCAGCGGTTATTGAGCTTAGACTCAGCAGCTGCAAATTTTAATGTTATTAGCGAAACGAGCAAAGTTAACCCGCTATTACCGCAACAGCATGTCGCTGGCTTATTGGTGCTGGCAATCGATGACAATCAATTAAACTTAGATGTTATTAGCAGTGTTTTACAGCAGGCCAACATCAATGTGGTTACTGTGCTCAGCGCGCAGCAGGGGATTGATTTACTCGCTACGTTACAGCCCGACTTGATCCTGATGGATGTGCAGATGCCACACTTAGATGGTTGCCAAGCCACGCGCTTAATTCGTCGGCAGTTTGATACCGAGCAATTACCTATTTTTGCACTAACAGCACATTGTGAACCGGCCGATATTGAACGTTCGTTAGCGTGTGGAATGAATAAGCATTTAACCAAACCTGTGGTAGCAAAAGAGCTTATCGGGGCTATTGCTGAACTCGAACTCACTAAAGTGAGCTTTTTCGAATACGCGTTTGCGTTAACGCAGTTTAATTTAGACGACGTGCTACTGAATACCATGATCACTAAATTTGCGCATTTATGTAGTACACAAATAGCGCAAATTCGCAATAACCAAGATGTTGATGAGCTGATCCGTTTAGCGCATAGCATCAAAGGTGTGGCGGGAAATTTAGGTTTTCAGCGCTTGTCGCAGTGTGCTAAGCAAACAGAAAAACAGCTCAGAACAACTAACAAAGCAGTTGAATTAACAATGAAAGAGCTTATTATGCAGTTAGAGCAAGTAATTGCGTTTATTAATGTGTCAAAGGTGGGGAATGTCCAAAAAAGCTAAAGTATTAATTGTTGACGACGATGCCCTTAACCGAATAGTGCTGGAACAAACACTCAGTGATGAACACCAAATTTACTTAGTTGACAGTGGCGAAGCCGCTTTAGCTTTTTTAGCCACAACCCAAGTTGATTTAATTATACTCGACATCGTTATGCCGGGCATCGATGGTTACGAAGTATTGGTGAAACTAAAAGAAAACAGCCAAACGCACTCTATTCCGATTATTTTTATTTCGGCAAACCAAAGCCATGACGATGAAGCGAAAGGCTTAGAGTTAGGGGCAATGGATTATATTACTAAGCCATTTTGCGCCTCAATCGTGCGTGTTAGAGTACGAAATCAATTATTGATCAAACAAAAAAATGATTTGTTAGAAAGGTTAGCGTCAATAGATGGATTAACCGAGTTACCTAATAGGCGTTACTTAGACGAAAACCTCACGCGTGAATGGCGTAAATGTAAACGCAGCGACACGACGCTGTCGGTATTACTGATAGATATTGATTATTTTAAACGCTACAACGACAATTATGGCCATCGCGCTGGCGATGATTGTTTAACCAAAGTAGCGCAATGCATGGCGGCGCAATGTGAGCGCGGCAGTGACTTTATTGCGCGTTATGGTGGCGAAGAATTTGCAGCGGTGTTACCCGCTGTCAGTAAAGATCAAGCTATTGTATTTGCAGAAAAATTACGCAATGCAGTAAATAAATTAGCGATTTCACATCAAGCGTCACTGCATGCAAACCACATCACCATTAGTATTGGTGTGGCCAGCACCGCGGACACAGCTATTGCCAGTGCTGAGCAGTTGTTAGAGCATGCAGATTTAGCGTTATACGCCGCGAAGCAAGCAGGGCGTAACCAGGTAATGGCTCATTAAATTTTCGTAGCTTTTCGCAGCTCTTTGCACAAAAAACGCCAAATTTAATGGGCGTTTTTTAGTGACTACTTACAAATAATGAGTGGCTTAATAGGGGCCGTTACTTTTACACCAAACGATTACGCGATTGCTGCTCAGTAAAGGCGATAATATTTAAGCTTACTTCATTTATTAACCGCACTATGGACTCGGTGCTTGCCCACGCAATATGTGGAGTGAGGAGTAAATTATCGCCTTGGTAATTCGCCAATGGGTTATTAATTTCGGCGGGCTCCTTGGTGAGTACATCCACCCCCGCACCGGCGATCAACTGTTGCTGTAACGCTGTAGCAAGATCGGCCTCA
>NZ_JBFJHD010000133.1:0-8044 GCF_041613455.1 Pseudoalteromonas sp.
AATTTATGCGCTAGGCAAACAAAATACCCTTGTAGCTGTTGATCAATCGAGCATGTACCCGCACCAAGCCACGCAATTACCACAAGTGGGTTATTACCGCGATTTAGCGGCAGAAGGCGTACTTTCAATGCGCCCAACCACTTTGTTAGCGCTTGAAGGCGCAGGGCGTAGCCAAGCACTTAAGCAAATTGAGGCAACAGGGGTTAAGCTAATTCATTATAAAAAGCCGACCTCAGTTAACGAGCTACTTGAGCTTATAAAACGCCTTGGTACCGACTTAAACGCCAAGCAAAAAGCACAAACACTTATTACACACATTACAAAATCGTTACCTGAAAAAGCAAAAGCGCAAACACACAGCGCGCTATTTTTACTCTCAGCTAATGAGCGCGGGCTTATTGCAGCCGGGCAAGAAACCGTCCCTAATTTATTATTTAGCTATGCAGGCATTACCAATATAGGCGCTACGCATTCAGGCTTTAAAGCAATTAACACCGAAGTACTTGCTATAAATCAGCCCGACTTTTTAGTAGCCCCAGCCCATGTTGTACAAAGCCTTGGCGGTAAGCAGGCTTTTTGTGAGCAACCTACACTACACTTATTAAAAGCGGCGCAAACCTGTAACTTACTTGTAATGGATAGCCTACTTTCGCTTGGCATGTCGCCGCGTATAGCCACAGCAATTAATGAGCTTAACGAGTATAAAACCCGCTTATGAACACCCTAACATTGAGCCGTTTTAGGCCTGTAACACTTAGCCAAACCCATAAATGGATGCTATTAGCCTCTGTGTGTATTTTTGCTCTGGCGCTACTTAGCATAGGGTACGGGCCAGCAGGGTGGGATTGGCGTTTAGCCATTGCTTGGCTTGCGCCCGAGCGCTTTAATCAGTTTGATGCGCTGCAAATAAATGTCGTAATGCAAATACGTTTGCCACGCTTTGTGCTTGCAGTGCTTGTAGGGTTGGTGCTTGCCCAAACTGGCGCGTCAACGCAAGCGCTGTGCCGCAACCCATTGGCCGACCCATCTATTATTGGCATTAGTGCGGGTGCGGCTATGGTTGCTGTGGCGTTTATAGCACTTAGCGCGCAGTTTAATTTTAACGCGCAGTTGTATTTACCTTATGCGTCTTTTTTAGGGGCGCTTGGTGTTACCTCGCTGGTATATTTTATTGCTAAGCAGCAAGGGCAAATTAATATCACCACACTTATATTGGTGGGGGTTGCTATTAACGCATTAGCATTTGCGGTTATTGGGCTACTGAGCTTTTTTGCCGATGACAGTGCATTACGATTAATAAATTACTGGACCATGGGCTCATTAGGCGGAGCAAGCTGGAGTACGATAATTCAAGCTTTGCCATTACTACTTATTAGCCTAGTTGGGCTATGGCGATTAAAAAATCCCATGAACTTACTCCTTATTGGCGAGTCACAAGCTCAGTACCTAGGAGTAGATACCAATAAGCTTAAATTGTATGTCATTATACTCGTTGCATTAGGGGTAGGTGCGGTTGTAGCGCTTACCGGTTTAATAGGGTTTGTTGGTTTAGTAGTCCCGCATATTGCCCGCTTAATGGTGGGGCCGCATTTACGTAATATGCTGCCGCTTTGTATGCTAATTGGCGTAGTGGTATTGCTACTTTCTGACTGGCTAGCACGCATTGTGATCATGCCGTCAGAGCTACCAATTGGAATTATTACTGCATTATTGGGTGCGCCATTGTTTATTTATTTAATAGTGAAAAATAAGCGAGGTTGGTCATGATCACGTTTAACAATCTAAGCGTTGGCTTTGATAATCACAGCGTTTTAAACGCTATTAATGGCAGCGCTAAACAAGGGCAACTTGTAGCACTACTTGGTGAAAATGGCGCAGGTAAATCTACCTTGCTGCATACCTTAGCAGGTATGCACTCCTTTACAGGCAGTGTACTTTTTAATGCTAAGCCGCTGGCCTATCACGCTAAAAAACGCCTAGCCACACAGCGCGCAGTGATGATGCAAGCAAACCACGTAGGGTTTGATTTTACTGTATTTGAGCTTATTGCAATGGGTCGCTATCCGTATGTAGAGTCATTAAAAATGCAAAGCGAAAAAGTAAATAAATACGCCGCTATTATGGATTTAAGCCATTATTTAACTCGCCGCGTAAGTGCGCTTTCGGGCGGAGAGCAACAACGTGTGCATATGGCGCGCACTTTGGCACAACTAAACGCCTTTACACAATCGGCCGAGCCAAAACTAATGCTGCTCGACGAGCCTACATCAGCACTTGATATGCGCCATCAACATGCTTTGCTCAGCTGCGTTAAAGCATTTGTAGAGCAGGGTAACAGCGCCATTATTGCAATACACGATCTAAACTTGGCCAGCCTTTATGCAACCGATGCTATTTTACTGCACAACAAAAAAGTGCTGCAAAGTGGGCCTATAAACACCGTATTAACTGAACAAAACTTACAACAAATGTACGCCATGAAACTGCACGTAAACCCTCATCCTTATAACGATGCACCCATGGTTTTTTCTCAACGTCAGGAGTTTTTATGAGAGAGCAAGCGTTAAACGATGCACGCACATTGGTTTACAAAACCAATGCTGGTGTCATGTCGACCATTTCTAATAATTTACGCGGTTACCCGTTTGGCTCAGTAACCCCCTATATGTGCGACGAACAAGGCCGTGTTTACTTTTTTATTAGCGATATAGCCCAGCACACTAAAAATCTAAAGCACGACTCTCGTATGAGCCTAACTGTATATGATGCCGCCGACTACGGCGATCAAAACGAGCACGGGCGGGTAACGCTTGTAGGCGATGGCTCTGTTGTGCCAAGTGAGCAAGCACACACTTTACTTAATAACTATATTGCCCTATACCCCGAAGCCGCTAGCTATCGCAACGCGCACGACTTTCAATTATGGCAATTAGACGTAGTACGTGTGCGCTACATTGGCGGGTTTGGCAAAATATTTTGGCTTGAACAAACCGAGTGGCAAAACGAGGCAAAAGCCTGGGACGAAAGCCAACAGCAAAGCATGATTAACCATATGAATGAAGATCACCAAGATGCTATGTCGCTCATATTAATGCAGCACTACGGCGTAGCTGATAACACCCCAATAATGAGCGGCTTATTACCCACTGGCTTTTATATACAAAGCCAAAAGCGTAACTACTTTATTAACTTTAAAACCCAGTGCCACAGCCCGTTAGAGGTACGTAAAGCGCTGGTTGAGCTAACCAATCAAGCCCGAAATAACTAAACTAAATACATGACGACATAGTTAACCTGAGCCCTGGTTAAGAGATTCACTAACTATGTCGTTATTTTATAAGCAAGCTGTTTGCTCGCCTCGCTTGCCTAAAGCCTTAAAAGCCGCTTGTTGATGCTGTTTTTTCACATAACGAGGTGGCAAAGGATTAACCTGCAACTGATACCCAGTTTGATTAGCTTGCACACTTATTACCGGCGATATCCAAACAACATTTAACTCTGGTGCTAAACGCTTAATAACACGCGCTATACCTTCGCCATTTTTCACATGAAAATCGCCCGCAATATGCATTACCTGCGCATCTTTATGATTATTTAAATAGTTAACGATAGACTCCCCCATGGTTTCATCCCAGGTAACTTGCGCAGCATAATAATTCTCGTTTTGACTCGGCGAGCCGTGGTGCATTGATGTCATAAAGCGTTGTTTATAATCGCTTGGGGAGGTATCAATAGTGGCTGCAATGTAGCGGCGCTGTTTATCATCAAGTTTATTTAGGTAACTTATGCCTTGCCTACCAATACACGTAACAATATTTTTAGGCGCATTTGCAGCTATTACATCGCTATTGCTCGCTTTAGCCAGCTCTATAAGCGCCCGATAATCGCTTTTGTAATTGGGCCACGCTTGGGTGTTATCAATTAAGTACTGCTCGCCAATTTCACCCTTAACATACTGGCTTAAAATAGGCTGATCGGCGCGGCTAAACTGTTCAAGCGACAGGGCAGTGCTTTTATTACTTTTGCTTAATTGCGCAAATAACTCAGCCTGAAATAAATGCACGCCCGGGTGCGTATGCCATTCACCTACTAAAACCACATCGGCATTTAATAGCGTGGGCTCTAATAATACCGAGCTAACAGGTTTTGCTTGTGCATTATAAAGTGCTGAGTAATATAACGATGAGCTTTTAATAGGCGGCACTGTGGTTGTACTACAACCACTCAAACCCATAACTAACGCCAGAGTTAACATAGACTTTTTCATACAAACCTTTCAAAACTCGTTAATACAAATAACAATCAATATCATATATTTATAATACCTATTAAGCCAGCCAAAAAACAGTACAAAACAAATAAGCAAAGAAGAGCAAATAACGGGTTGTAGAGTGCAATTGATAGACAGTTATGAGCGAGAAGCAGTCAATCAAAAGCTTTGATGCTGAAGTCAAGGTTTGATCCTCGGCTTTTCAGCCCAAAAGTGCACTGACATTGGTAATCAACAATGACTGAGGCGAAAGCCACTGACCTTAATTCATATGAGTGACTGGTGCATATTCACACCAATCGACGCCATTACTAGATATATATCCATATTTAAAGTGAGTTCAAAAAGTAAGAACATTTGTTTTTTTTAAATGAAAGACAAAGTAAACACAGATGTCTGCTTGATAGGAACTTTCTAATGGGTGAGCCTCGTTTGCTCTGTTCGCTGGAATTACCTCTACAGCTCAAACTGAATAATATGTCAGACACAGCTAACAATAAGTTTAGCAATCTGCTAATCTAGGAAAATTAAATATATATCTGATTTCTATTTACAACTATCCCAATGCTGTTTATTTCCTTGCCAATGCAATATCTTCATGCCATCGGAACATTCCAAGGGGCTTTATTAGCAGCAATGCTCTTGTTTAGTGCTGGCGTTAACAATGCTGGGCGCATAATGGGCGTTTGGTGTCTTTTTCAAGCATTTTATTTCTGCAGCCCTTTGATTGTAGTGCATGCTGATGATACTTTTTTTGCCAATTTAATTGGATGGGGCTACTTTGTTCCCGCCAGTTTTGGTGCATTTTTATATTTATATTTTCGGTCATCGATAATTAAAAAGTCATTCCATATAAAGGATTGTATTCATGCTACGCCGTTATTACTTTGTCTTCTCTTAAATATAGATTTTTTATTTTCCACCCCTGCTGAAAAAATCAACATCGCCAATAACGCCTTACATAAAGAAAACATTCTACTGCTGACTCAGATTATTATGTTCGTACAGGCATTTTTTTATTTAGCATTGAGTGTCAAACTGATAACCAAAAGTGGACGCCATGCACGTGACACGCTTTCCAACTTTAATCCCAAAATATTTACTTGGTTATGGATAGTATTAAGTTTGTACGCAGGGATGTTCTTGACAGAAACTGTCAGCATAATAATCGGCGCAAATTATTCTTTGGGTATTGTAAGTGATCTCATAGCCTTTACATTGATATACAGCGTTTCGATGGCTCAATGGCGTAAGCCAAACTTATTTGCGATTGATAACTTGAGTGAAACTCCAACGAAAGTTCTCAACTCGACAACCAAACCACAATACTTTGACTCTCAAACTAAAACCAAATTATTAGAAAACATCGTTCAGTATATGGAAGATGAGCAACCTTATTTAGAAAGTGAACTTACCTTAGACGCGCTAGCAAAGTATACCAACCTAAGTAGTCATCACTTATCTGAAATCCTCAATCAACAAGCAAATAAGAACTTCTATCAATTTGTCAACGAATACAGAATAAAAACAGTCTGTTCTCAAATTTCTTCTAATCCCAACGAGAGACTTTTTGATCTAGCTCTATCTGCTGGGTTTTCCTCAAAAAGTACCTTTAATGCCGTTTTCAAGCAATTCAAAGGAATGACCCCAAGCCAGTATAGGAAACAGCTGAAACTCGATAGCGAATGAGTGCGAATCGACCGAATCGCACGTCCAACTCGTCCAAATCAGACGATTTTTCTCTTAGACTCCTCTTTAATGCAGCTTCTAATCGCCGTGGATAACAATATTCATCAGACGATTTAATTAGTGGAAAATAGAATTGAGGACAAAAATTGAAGACTATAATTTTAACTTTTTTTATTGCGTTTGTAATTGGCTGCACTAGCCTGAATGAACCAAAGTCAATTACAAAAAACACAAAAACGCAAGAAGGGAATACTCATACTAACCTGCCTTCATCTGGCAAGATAGTGAGCATTAAGGCATTAAAAAGCAACCTGACTGAGCTAAGTCAACGCCTTGATACGATCCACCCAGACCCGGGCTTTACTATGGATGTATCTGAAGTTAAATCGCAGATAGAGTCCTTGTCAGAAGGTATAACTTCACCCATGACACATTATGAAGCATGGAAATACTTCTCTCAGCTGAATCCTTACTTTAAAGATGGACACATGCTAATTGCTTCGCCACAGCTTGATGATCAATTTAAGAACCACATTCAGAACGGTGGTCGGCTATTTCCATTTGACGTAATGATAGATGCATCCCAACGTTTGCTTGTGGCGGAAACTATTGAGGGCCATTCAGATATTAAAATCGGTCATGAGATTACCTCAGTCAACGGAGTTAGGGCATCAAAAATAATTGAAACTATGTTGGCAAGAATGTATGGCGACTCATTAGAGTTTAGGGCTGCTTTTACTGCCAGTCGATTTAAAAAAATCTACTGGTTACTGTTTGGTAGTAGCAAAGATTATCAAATTGAGTTTATGCATAAAAATAAGCGCAAGCAATTCTCTATAATGGGTGTCACTGATGAGCCGGAAAATCACAATGCTGATGTGAGGGAATTTGTCCAAAGTCGAATACTAGACAATGACATAGGGTATTTGCGTGTCGATCGCTTTTTTTATTCTCAAGAACAAGAACAACCTTTTTTCACATTTCTAGATGAAACGTGGCAGGCGTTTAAGGATGCGAACGTCAAAGATGTGATTATCGACGTTCGCCATAACCCTGGGGGGACCGATCACTATTGGCAGCAAGGTATTGCACCATACATTGCGAGCAGGCCATTTCCATTTCTGTCAAACTTTAAAATTCGTATGACGGAACGAAATATCAAACTAGGACCTATTAAAGGTAATCAAGGTGAGGTTATTGAAGGCACATTTAATCAATTAGTGCCTGTCGACGCGCATAAGGGTTTAAAGATACCTGGACGGGCATATTTACTAATGGGGCCGCTCAGTTATTCATCCACTATTTTGTTTTTAACCTCACTACAGGACTCTCGTCAGGCTGTCATCGCGGGTCATTCAAATGTAAGGTCTTGCACTACTGGGCGTATACAAACTCATGTATTGTCTGGTTCTAATTTAGAACTAACCATGCCGACACTTATCTTTACTCGCCCATCAGGAAAAGAGCATTGTCAGCAACCTATCGAACCAGATGTTTATGTGTCGAACGAAGTAATAAATTCGAATGAGGCAGTGGAACACTTAGCAAAATATATTACCGCTAATAGGTAGACGAATATAGACGGGTTACCCAACATTTAAATAAGAGCGGTTAACGTGCAGGCTCAATCAAATCTGAGGGTTTTACCAACCCCGTCTTTAACTCAACACGTTAACCTAATTCGTTTTAGGAGTGAATGGGGTCAAATTTTGACTTCAGACATTAAAAACCTTCGATGTCTGCTCATGCCACATATACGAATATCAGATTTGAGCAAAATCTAAAAATCAAATCTGAAATAATAGTTAAGAATTATTCAATTAATCTTTGCTTTAAAAGCGCAGCGCCTCTTACCCTCTTTATGAATCGTTAACTTTAATTTGCCTCAACCATCAAGTTGAAAGTATTCGTTTTATTCTGGCAAAGACAAAACATATGGCACAAAGAGAAATGAATTAAGAGTAAATGAGAAAAAACGCAAACCAACTATTGCTTTAAATTAATCTTTCCTAGCTCATATCTGATCTTACAATTTAAGAGAATAAGTTTAGACTTCATCTGACAGACAGCCATGAGCGAATAGCG
>NZ_JBFJHD010000134.1:0-8014 GCF_041613455.1 Pseudoalteromonas sp.
CGCTGGCAGTGAAACTGAGAAATGTATTAATCGACTTACGCAATCATAAAAATGGCCTAACGCCACAGCCCATTGTGCATGGCGATATAAAACCTTCTAACTTAGTATGGGACGAAAACCCCCAGTCTCTGTCTCTGGTCGATTGGGGTAGTTCGGTGTATGCGCAAATAGACAGTGCAGGAAACCCAATTGCCAGTAATTTTATGGATTTAATGTCGGGTGATTTAAGTACCACCAATGCCCGTATGGGTGATGTGTATTTTATTGGTGAAGCGCAAATGTCGGGCGAAAAATCATCCCCACGTTTTGACGAGCAAGGTGTAGCCGCTACCTTATATGCACTGGCTTCAGCGCAATCGTGTCGTTTTGGTGCGCAAGCTATTCCAGCAAGTAGTCTAGGCTTACCCATAGAGCTGGCTAAAGTAATCGATGGTATGCTCAGTAAAGACAAGCAGACACGCGATGCCGCGGGTGATTACTTTATGCGTAACATTCCTACTATGGCGAAGGCTTATTTACCTGAACTGCCGAAAAAAACAGTCAAAGCAGCAATTCCATTTTGGTTTGGCTATGATGAAGAGCCCGAAACCGTGGTGTATAGTTCACGCAAACAGTTTTTACGCCAAGCCGATCATAAACAACAGCTACTCGACGTAAATGACGCACAATTAGACCGCTATTATAAAGAGTTTTTATTTGATACCGGCGATACCGAAAAAGCATTTTTAGCCGCGATCAGTCGTTTGGCTAAATACCCGGTAGTAGGGGGATTAAGTTTTCATTGGAAAGACGAGTCATTGTTTGTTGAGTCATCGCTAATTTTGCATAATGAGTCGTTAGCGGCCGCTTTTACCGATGCGGTTAATAATACCGTTATGCTGGCACAAGCCATTAGTCAAAAAGGGCTATTCAAATGCTGTTTGTTCGATGCCCGTAAAACCATTCAATTAGAGCGAGATCGCACCGGGGCATTTATATTTGAACAGCTACCAGAACTTGATTTTGAAACGGTTGACGTTAATGCCAGCGAAGTAACGCGGCCCCACTCTTATTTTGAAGATGGCAAAGATCCCGATGAGCAACTACAGCTGCCAAAAAAAGTGATTAAATGTGTATTTGAACTAAACCAAATACACCATACTGGCTGCATTATTTTTGAAGCGCTGCCTGATAGACTGAAAATACATCATTATTATCGTTTGCTTGATGCCAGTAAAGAGCAGGAATTTAGTCGCTTATTAAGTAAATTAATGCAATATGCGGTTAATATTACCGATGTCGGTGTAGCCGGCTTTATGAAGCTGCCCTATAAAAATACTCGCGAATTTAGTTTATGTGAGCAACAAGCGGCTAATTATTACCCTAAAAACCCGAAACTGGCTGGTTAAGGTAAGAGGTGAGCAGTTAATTAAGATGGCAAAAAGCAAAGCAATTTTTACGCTACAAAGTTATGGTATTTATTCTACCTGGGACAGTAATACGAAGGCGTTACCACAAATCGCGCAATTTACCACGCAGGTACAGGCCGCAATTGATGTAGAATTTGGCCTTATCATTCATGTTAAAAAAGGCAAAGGTGAAAAGCTGCAATACTGTATTTATCACCCAGATATACCCGATCAGCACGGTGAAATTATGCCGCCATTTAGCGGGTATGTGTATGTAAAGGACAGCGACTGGCAGTTTTACTTAGGTGATACCATTTGGCCACCACTAGAAAACAAGCTTGGTGATTGGCGTATGACCATAGCGCATAATGGCAGCATCATTGCCGATAAAACATTTACTCTGTTCAAAGCAAAACAGCGTAGTGAAGAGGACTTTTGGCAAAACAAACGTCGCTGACGCTTGCATTCGTGTTTTATAAAAAAAGCTGGCATTGCCAGCTTTAACTATTTATGACTTAACGCTAAGCTACAGTGCTTAATTACCCCACGGGTTGCTGGCACTGACACGTTGTTTACGAGTACGCGCACGTTGCTTTGTGGCTTTTTTCTCTTGAATACGTTTCGCGTCAGAAAAACTGAGCTGACACGGCTCTCCAGGTTTATGATCGGCGGGGATCACGCGGTCGCGTGGTGGTAGCTCATATTGTACATCGTCAGGGCGCGGTAAGTTTTTAAGACGATACAAATAAAAATTTTCAACTTTTTCTTGTGCCCACTGCGTTTTGCGTAAAAATTTAACCGCCGATTTCATATCAGGGTTATTTTTAAAGCAGTTCAATTGCAAATACGCGTGCAACAGTTCCCACCCATATTGCTCAACCAGCTCTTCGACCACTTGTTCTAATTTTACGCCTTGCAGTGGGTTGTTACTGAAAAGTTCTTGGTTGCTCATAGGTGTGCTCTCGTGAATAAAAATACAATGGCTATTATAACCTGAAGTGTGAATAATAAATATATCCTCAGCGGCTATTTTATCGCATTAAATTAACTGACTTAAAGTGCCTTTATAGTCTGCTTATGCAGCAACCAGTAAAACGGGTGGTTGGCATTGCAAACCACCGTATATTTGCATCAGTGGTTTGCGTAGCAAAAGGCTTAAGCTTGGCAGTTAACCACAACACGGCCTCTCACTTTGCCTGCCATGAGTTGCTCGGCGCTATCAATTACCTGCTCTAAAGAAATTTCTTTTGATATTTTATTTAAATACTCGCCATTGACTAAGTTTGCTAATCGCTGCCACGCTTCAATGCGGTCTGCTTTAGGGCGCATTACACTGTCGATACCGATTAACGAAATGCCGCGTAAAATAAAGGGCGCTACCGATGCAGGAAAATCCATGCCTTGGGCAAGCCCACAGGCGGTTACCACGCCACCATATTTGAGTGACGCGCACACATTCGCCAAAGTATGACTGCCTACTGAGTCAATAGCCGCTGCAAAACGTTCTTTTTGTAATGGTTTGCCCGGGCTTGATAGCTCTTCGCGAGCAATTACCTGTGCTGCGCCAAGCTGCTTTAAATAATCTGTTTGTTCTACACGCCCGGTGGCGGCGATAACGTTAAAGCCGAGTTGCTTTAATAAATAGATAGCAAAACTACCGACTCCGCCGTTTGCACCGGTTACTAGAATATCGCCAGAGTCGGGAGTGATACCTTGTTTTTCTAAGGCAATCACGCTGAGCATCGCGGTATAGCCCGCGGTACCAATTTGCATCGCTTGTTTGGGTGTAATCGTTGTGGGTAGCGGAATTAACCAATCACTGTTAAGCGCTGCTTGTTGTGCCAGACCGCCCCAGTGTTTTTCGCCGACACCAAAGCCATTTAATATCACCTTATCGCCAACTTTAAATTCATTACTGTTGGAGCGCGTTACTGCGCCAACTAAATCTATGCCCGGCACCATGGGAAAGCTGCGCACCACAGGGGCTTTACCGGTAATAGCCAAGCCATCTTTGTAGTTTAAGGTGCTGTATAGCACATCAACAAAAACATCCTGATGCGGTAGCTCTTGACTATTAATGCTGCTTAAAGCAGCGTGGTAGTTATTATCATCTTTATTAATAACAATGGCTTTAATTGTGTTGCTCATAGAATATCCTTTTTAGACCGATCGTCTTTTAATGACTAAATAAAAACGCATTAGCTTAGTAATGCGCGTAAAAACATTTCTGTATACAGTGTTAGCGGCTTACTTGATCGCATCAGCTTGGCGCGCATAACAGCGCCTTCCCAGCCAATCCAAAAATACTCACTCATTAACTCGCAATCTACATCATTGGCTAGGGTACCTTGTTGCTTAGCCAATTCTAAACACTGCTGTAAAAGCTGCTGCCAATGAAGGTAACTTTGCGTTAAACGCGCTTTAAATTCATCACTTAAATGGTTTAATTCTTGGTTTAAATTACCCACTAAACAGCCACGCTTAAATTGATATTTTTGCATACCGTTTATGGCACTTTGGGTAAAGTTAACAATGCGTTCAAGTGGCGGTGCGTCAGCGTGTACTAAATAACGTTTTAGTTTGGCAATAAAGTATTCATCGTAGGCTTGCACTAAGGCAATGCCGTAAGCTTCTTTGCTACTGAAATAGTGATAAAAAGAGCCTTTAGGCACGCCTGCTTTTTTTAAAATAGTATCTAAGCCCGTTGCGGTAAAACCAAACTCGGTTAACGTTTCAAGCCCAGTGCGAATAAGTAACGCTTGAGTGTCTGCGTTGTCGCGAGCTATTTTAGGGGGCCTTCCACGCCTTGCAGGTGTTACTGTGTTGCTATGCATATTAGGGGTCCTGGTTAGTCTGTTCAGTCGTATATGCTGAGTTAAGTTACGATAAACAGTGTCATTCAAAATAGCTAAAACCAGTTTAGACCGATCGTCTTTAATTAATCAAGCCGTTTTTAGTGTAATTATAAATATTAAAACTCAGCAGGTGAGAAATATTAAATATGCATGATGCAGGCAGGAACTAAATTGCATAGAGCAGGTCGCACTATATACAACACCTAGTTAAAGGGAGGAAATATTACAGCGCATTTATTGCTGAATTGGCTTGGTCAAAGTAGTAAAGGTATGACCACTGATTTGATAAAAAGTTAATTCATCATTGCATCAGCAGCTTAGTTAAAGTCAAATAAATTAATTGCTTTTACTATTTGAATTAACCCTTTTTATTAGCTATTCATTACATGTAGATTTCACTAATGCTACAAAATTAATAAATACAAAGGTGAGGATATTACCGATGAAGAGACAAAAAAGAGATCGTTTAGAGAGAGCACATTCTCAAGGATTTAAAGCGGGATTAGCAGGTCGTTCTAAAGAGCATTGTCCCTATCAACAAGTTGATCCCAAATCACAGTGGTTAGGTGGTTGGCGTGAAGCGATAGATAATCGTAATATTTATAAAATATAAAATTACCCCTAGAATTCAAGCCAAAAGGCCTTCGCAATGAAGGCCTTTTTGGGTATTTAAGGGTAATTAAAATGCGCTGGTATCTTGAAACAAACCCACTTTAAGATCTTTTGCTTCGTAGATCACACGGCCATCGACTTCAACTGTGCCATCGGCCACACCCATAAACAATTTACGCTTAATAACGCGCTTCATTACTAGGCGGTAAGTAACTTTTTTAGACGTTGGTAATATTTGTCCGGTAAATTTAACTTCGCCTACACCAAGTGCACGACCCAGCCCAGGACCACCAGACCAACCTAAGTAAAAGCCGACCAGCTGCCACATAGCATCTAGGCCTAAACACCCTGGCATCACAGGGTCACCTTTAAAATGACAGTCAAAAAACCACAGGCTAGGGTCAATATCCAGTTCTGCAATAATTTCACCTTTACCATGTTCACCGCCATCAGCAGTAATAGAGGTAATGCGGTCCATCATTAACATATTGTCGCTTGGTAAACGGCAGTTTCCGGCTCCAAACATTTCACCTTCACCACATTGGATCAGTTCTTCTTTTGTATAGCTATTTTTAGGTTCCATAACACTTATCTTTACTTAGAAATTGCCACCTACTTTAGCGTACACTTGTACGCTAAACAACTCGGAGCAGTTAAAAATTAAGGCGAAAATGGTTTATTTTTCATCGATCAACCATTGCAATAGATTTATCCTTGATTAAACCGCGCAATTAATATCAGAAATCATTATAATTACGCCTGACCAATAACCAGTTTAAAGGAAGTTTATGATCCTTTTTGTTAACTCACTAACAGTGATAGATTTTTCTTACTTGTGTAATAAGCGCGGCGCAGTTGGCGAGAGCTGGATTGTGGATTTAACTTTGCACGGTAAGCTGAACGACGAGTCCATGGTGTTAGACTTTGGCTTAGTAAAAAAGCAAATTAAAGGCATTATAGATGAATGTATCGATCATCGTTTGGCTGTCCCTAATAATATAAATGGCCAAGTACGCGAATTTGACGAGCATAAAACACTTGAGTGTACATTTGGTGATAACCATCATTTAGCCATGAGCGCGCCACACCAAGCGTATTGCATGATAGATGCAGACGCAGTGACAATTGACTCGGTGACTGACTTTTTAATTGCCACCATTTTACCGCAATTACCCAGCAACATTGAAAAAATAGAACTGTCTTTAAAGCCTGAACATAATCAAAGTTTTTATTATCATTACAGTCATGGCCTGAAAAAGCATGACGGTAATTGTCAACGCATTATTCATGGCCATCGTTCACAAGTTGGCATTAGCCTCGATGGTATTTCTATGCCTCGTTTGCAAAAAGAATGGTCGCAAAAATGGCAAGACATTTATTTAGCCACCGCAGAAGATCAAATCAAGGCTGAGCAGTTAAAGCATGTAACAGCTAAAGAAAATGACGTGTGCTTTGCTTATACAGCGGCGCAAGGTTATTTTGAAATGGCTATTAGTGAATCGCGCTGCGATATTTTACCTAGCGACACCACGGTAGAATGTATTGCCGATTATTTGGCGGGGCAAGTGAAAGCACAATACCCAGAAAAAGCGGTTAAAGTGACGGCTTATGAAGGTGTAGGGAAAGGATCTATTAGCTATGCTTAACACTTTATTCGCCAGTGTATTACTTGCTGCAACTAGCTTGAATGTATTGGCACTTGAGCTAAAAGGGCATTTAACCCAAGGCGGCTTAGTCACTGGCAAAATTGAGAACGCACAGTCGGTAAGTTTTAATGGTAAAGCGCTGAAGTTGTCGGCTAAAGGTGACTTTGTGTTTGGTTTTGGCCGTGATGCTAACACCATGCACAATTTAACGTGGGTAGATAGCAGTGGCAAAACCCACAGCCAAGATTTAGTGATCACTAAGCGTGATTATCAAATTGATAAAATTACTGGCGTGGCGAAAAAATATGTATCGCCCGCGAAAGAATTATCGGCACGTATTAGCCGCGAAGCGCGAGCTATAAGACAAGCACGCCAAGTTAATTCTGATTTAACGTACTTTTTAGACCCGGTTCTAAAACCTGCACAAGGGCGTATTTCGGGTGTATATGGTAGTCAGCGTTATTTTAATGGTGAACCACGTAGACCGCATTTTGGTTTAGATATCGCTAATAAAACAGGTACCCCAGTGTATGCACCTATTAGTGGCACTGTGGTGTTTGCAGAGCCTGATATTTATTATTCTGGTGGCACACTTATTTTAGATCATGGCCATGGGGTGACCTCTACTTACATCCATTTAAGTAAGTTAGACGTACAGCAGGGCGATACCATTAGTCAAGGCAGTAAGATTGCCGAAATCGGCGCCACCGGTCGAGTTACTGGGCCGCATTTAGATTGGCGCTTTAACTGGCAGGGCGAGCGCCTCGATCCCGCATTATTAATGCACGATACATTAGCAAACAAAAAGTAGAGACTATGACACAATTAGAGCGCGATGCGATTATTGCGCAACGAATTAAAGATTCAACCACCTCGGTAACTAAAGCGGTGTTTCCAGGGCGCACCAATCACCATAACACCTTGTTTGGTGGAGATGCATTAGCTTGGATGGATGAAGTAGCGTTTATTGCAGCGACCCGTTTTTGCCGAAAACCTTTGGTGACTATTTCTTCGGATAGGGTCGACTTTAAAGAAGCGATACCAGCAGGTACTTTTGCAGAATTAATAGCCACTGTGGTGCATGTGGGTAATACCAGCTTAAAAGTGGATGTTGAGATAATGCTTGAGACTATGCATAAAGATAACAAACACTCGGCGATTACCGGTAGTTTTACCTTTGTGGCGGTTGATGACAACCATAGGCCGACACCTGTTGTGTGTCACAAAATGCTGCACGGTTTTGAACAGTAAGCGTTAATTTAAATAAAGCACCGTTATGGTGCTTTATTTAAACTCCGCAAAGAACACATCATACTAAACAGTGGTTTAATGCAAGCCTTGGCAGCAGAGTAATAAAATAAAAAAGTTGAACAACAAAAAAAGGGAGGATAAACATTAGTGAAAGGTTAGCTATACGGGTTGGGCATAACTAACCTAATTATTACTCTAATAACCTGGTTACAGCACCATGGCTGCAATCCAGCCAAAGATTAATAGTGGAATATTAAAATGA
>NZ_JBFJHD010000135.1:0-7931 GCF_041613455.1 Pseudoalteromonas sp.
ACAGTGTGCTCACCTTCACCATACATATACGAGGTATAAATGCCATCGGGGCGAGTACGTCGTGGTGAGTTTGCCGGCTCTTGCCAAAAATCGAGCATTATTTGCCGCGACTGTTCTTTGTGCGGGTACTCTTTACCGGCATCGTTTTGGCCGTAATCGTGGTCATCCCACATAGCTATAATGGGCGTTTGCGCTTTTAGTGTTTTAAAACCGGGCTTTGCCCCTAAACGTTGATATTTATCGGCAAGGACGCTCATATTATTAGTGTCACCGTAAATGTTGTCTCCTAAAAATATAAATAAATCGCTCTGCTCTTGGTTTATGGCATCGAATATAGGAATGTCTTTATCTTGATGCCCGCACGAGCCAAACAGTATTTTAGAGGGCGCACTCAAGGCAGCAAAGCTTACAAGTAAGCTGGTTAACACTGCCGTGGTTATCATTTTCATTTTAAAATCTCATTAATAGCCGGTGCCATATTGGCATTTATTTGCTGAGGGTTTTGGCCAAGCGCTTTTAACACCGTTGCTGCAACCTGTGCCTGCTTAAGTTCAGTCGTGGTTTTAATCAAGCCGTTGCCTTTAATTGCAGGGCCAATGGCTGCAAGCCAAATATGCTCAGAGCCGACAATTCCTTCTGGGTAGGCATTCTCACCTAAATGTAGCTCAGCCAGTGCGCGCTTAGAGCTATGATGTTGCCAGTCGCTTGCATGACTACCACGGCCATGATCTGTGGTAATAATGAGGGTGGTGTTATTTTTATAACCCGGTGTTGTTTGAATGGTATTCCATAAATCAGCTATAAAGGCATCACTTTGTTTTGCCGATTTTAAATACGCATGGTAATCACCATCGTGCGCAAAGTCATCGGTTTCTCCTAAACTTATTACTAGTAATTTGGGCTTTTTAGCTAGCATATACGCTTTAGCAAACCGGTAAGTAAAGCTATCTAATCGTACATTACTCCAAGGGCTCGGAATTTCATTTTGCATGGCATTTAACAGTGGCGCATTTTCAAATAAATCCTCCTCAATTGGCATAAATCCGGCGTTAACATATACCTTACTGCGCTCAGTATTAAGTATTGCAGGAAATACATCCCAGCTACCAAATAAGGCGGTGTTATTTTTAAACGCAGGTTGGCGCTCCAAACGCTCTAATATAGTGTGATTTGGGTTAGGAATTTTATCGTTACTATTAATACCTTCATCCACTTCACCAGTAAGTATTTCGCTATAGCCCGGATACGAAAAGTACCACGGGTTACTTACCGACATCAGTGACCCTTGCGCTCGATTACCCATTATTACCCCTTGTTTAGCCACAACTTGAGTCAGGAATGGCATCAGCAGTTGCTGGCGCTTTATCGGGCTGTTATGCCAAAACTCTGTATTTAGCTGCTCAGGGTTTTTAACAAAATCGGAATTATTAATGAGGTTTTTATCTGCGCCACTAAACACTTCTTGCCAGCGCACACCGTCAAGCGTTACCAACACGACGTTTGGTGTCGTGTTTTGTACTGCCGCTGCAACGTCGCTCGCTAAGGCAATTAAACTAAATACACTTACTTTTAAAATCGTTTTCATCTTGTTACCAGCCTCTTTTTATAACAAAAAGCCCATTAATTATGGGCTTAAAATAATTTACATTACGACTTAAAAATCTGCAGTAAAGGTAACCGCCGCTGTACGAGGCGCACCAATAAAGTAACTAGTCCCATTACCTGTGCCACCTGCTAGGTAGCTTTTGTCGGTTATGTTATAAACCACAAACGAGAGATCAATGGCTTTAAACGGCCCTGCGTCTACGTCGGTTGAGTAGCCGGCATTAAAGTCGAGTACCGTGTAGCCGTCTACTTTATTGCGTGCTCGCGTGTCTTCGTCTTGCCATGCCCCTAAACGCTCACCGGTGTATTTAGCCGACAAACCAACACGAAAACCGTCACTAAAGTAATCGGTAGAGACAACGAGTAAATCTTCCGCTGTATCTATTAAGCTATCGCCTTTTTTAAAGCTCGGCGCTGCAGTGTTACCATCGTTATCTCGTAGTAATACCCCTTGTGAGTCATATGCATTTGGATCATTAGACGAATATTCAGAGCTGCTATTGGTGTACGACGAATACACACTCCAACTTGGTGTGAGCATATAGCTTGCAGAAAGCTCTAACCCTTTAGAATTGATGCCCCCTACGTTTATGTATGAGCCATTGGTGCCAATAGTGTAATCAATTCCGCCTGAATCACTGCCAGGTGCAATAAAGGTAATGCGGTTATCAAACTTAACACTGTAAGCCGTCGCGCTAAGCGTTAATTTATCGGCTTGGTAGCGTATCCCAAAATCAATGTTTTTTGCTGTTTCTGGTTCTATTTCAGTCAGTGTTGAGCTGTCGCGCTCTAGTACCCCGTCTTTAATTGCAGCAAAGTTTTCGCTGTAACTTGCAAATAATTCGGTATCGTTATTTAACTGGTATAACGCGCCCCCACTAAATAACACATCAGAGTCGCTGTCTACTTTAGCTGAGCTTTCATTGGCAAAATGATCATATTTTTGTAACTCAACTAAATACTGTTTAGCGCCAATATTTAACGTTAAATCGCCTAAGTTAATAGAGTCTTGGATGTACCATTTGAACGTATCTGTATCAAAGGTATTTTTGTACTGCGTCCAGTAAGGGGTGTTTTCAAAATGATGAAAAATACGCGCATCAATTACTTTGTGCCAATCACGCGACTCTTCTCGTTCGCTTTGCTCATACCAAAAACCAGCCTCAATATCGTGATCACCAAACGTCGCTTGGTAGTTAGCGGTTACACCTAAACGATCTTTGTTGTAATGGGTATGGCGATACGACATAACGGGAGTGGCTGTATCGTCGTAACAGGCCGGATTTAAACCAGGCCCCGACTCCCACGGCCAACTTAAGCTTGCCGTACAGCCTGGGTTAGGTGCAAGCGGGTTACCTTCGCTATCAGCAAAGCCATACGAGCCGGCATTAGTACCGCCTTGTGTTGTTGGCTCGCCGTTTTCATCAACTGGGGTTGTTAAATAAGGTGGGATCCAGTCACCACGCCCCACGTTTTTATGATAATAAGGGCTAATCGTTAATAATGATGTAGGTGAAATTGCATATTCAAACTTTAAATAACCTAAGGTGTTTTCACGCAGCGTGCCCCAACCTTCAGCAAACATTTGATCAAAATGCGGTACACCCGTCCAGTTCCACGTTAATTGATCCCAGTTGGGTGTTTGCTCAAATTGAGCAATACTCACGCTGTTGTAGTTAGTCTCACTCACATCGTCGTAAGACACACGTCCGGTTAGGGTTAAATCATTAAAATTAGATACAAACTTAAGCTCAGCATGGTGATTATCTTTACCGCCATTACTGCCTGAGCCAATCCAACGACTCGTGTCGGTTTGTGAATAGCTGACATACGCTTGAGTATTATCAAACACAGTGCCTGTTTCGTGCTTAATATAATAACGCGAAGCGTCGTGGCTGCCCGATGTATAAGCAAACGTCGTGCCTTTTTCGAGACTGGGATCTTTACTTACAAAGTTGAATGTACCGCCTAGTGCTTCAAGCGATGCCGACTTAATATCAGATGTCCCTTGGCCTACTTCAACTGTCGCCAGGTTTTCGCTATCGAGGTAACGGTTAGCTTTAGCACCGCCACCGTAATTAGACCCCCCATTGGGGATGCCATCTACCGTCATGCCGAGCTGTTGTTGATTACCGTCAATACTAAACCCACGCATCGTAATGGTAGTAGACCAATCATCACCACCAAATGCATCCCCTTCATTAATGCTAATCCCGGGCAAGTTATCAATAACAGCTAACACGCTCGAAACCGTACTTTGTTGCTCAAGCATGCCAGGTTCAATCACGTTATTTGCATAACTAATTGGCTTTGCCGTGACCGTAATTTCTTCTATTTCGTTGTTATTCGCATAAACCGATGTTGATAGCGCCATAGCGATTGCCATACTCAAAAGCGATTTGTTTTTTAAAGCGTGCATTGTTGTCCCGTTTGATTCAAATTATAAAAAGTAACTATGAAAACGGGGACAGTATCAATTTTAATTATGACAACTAAAATGAACTTTATTTACATATAAATTAAACAAATATGGAAAATTTATGGCGGCAATATGTATAAAAAAAGACACTCAAAAGTTTCCTTTTGGGTGTCTTAATAGCTAACTATAATTAACCACTATTTTAATTCAGCAAGCATGTCGTCACTGTATTCTACCAGTGTTTCGTTATTGCTAATTTTATTAATGTAATCTGGGTTGGCAATAAGTGGGCGACCAATGGCGATTAAGTCAAACTTAGCGTCGTTAATCGCCTCTTTTGCTGTTTCAAAGCTGTAACTGCCTACACCCACTAAGGTGCCTTTGTAGCCTGCACGTAAAAATTCCGAGGTGGTTTTACCTTCAAGTGAATCAAAACGGGTGCTATCGTCAAAAATGCCACCGTGTAAATAAGCTAGGTCGCGTGTTTCTAGCTGCGGTAATAAATAGTCAAATACTGCTTTATCACGGCTATCTTCGCTCATATTAAAATATGCACCCGGCGTTACCCGCATCGCAGTACGTTCGTTACCCACCGCGGCAATAACAGCATCAGTCACTTCAAGCGCAAAACGCGCCATGTTTTCTGGCGTTTGGCCGTATTCATCAGTACGCTCGTTAGCAGCATAATGTAAAAACTGGTCAATTAAATAACCATTCGCCCCATGGATCTCAACCCCATCAAAACCGGCTTCAATAGCATTTTCAGCGGCTTTGGCGTAATCGGCCACTAAACTTTTTATCTCATCTTTGCTTGCTGCTTTTGGCGTAATGTAAGTAAGCTCACGCATACGCGGTACCGAGCCCTCTACACCTATGGCCGATGGCGCAAGTACGTCACCATCAAAAAAGTGTGGATGAGCCACACGGCCAACATGCCAAAGCTGGGCAAACATTTTGCCGCCATTGTTATGAACTGCGTCGGTTACTTTTTTCCAGCCCTGAATTTGCTCACTGGTAAATAACCCTGGCGTGTTTGGATAGCCTTGTGCATCGGGGCGAATAATTGTGGCTTCACTTATAATTAATCCGGTGTCGGCACGGCGCGCATAGTAATCAACCATGGCTTGTGTAGGCACTAAATTATCGTCAGCCATACAGCGCGTAAGGGGTGCCATTAGTACACGGTTTTTAAGTTCTATACTGCTGTTTAATTGGTAAGGGGCAAGTAAGTCAATTGACATCATGGATCCTTTAATAAAGTTTTGCTAAGCACGTAACGCTTAGCCTTAATAGCAAGTGTGGAGTGTTAATATGGCCATTTTTTTCACATTCAAGGTTATTTTTGAATGATCGCTCAAATAAATAAACAACAGTTATACTCGTGGCAGCACAGACGGGATCTATGAGGTGTAAATTAAATGCCAACTTTTCACCCTAGTGTCATATAAATCGATATACTTACAACTAATAACTTAGTAATAAACATAGGGTAAGCATTATGACCACAGCAAATAACACCGCAGAACACGAGGTAATTTTAGGCCTAGGTGCCAAAAAGCGACTCAGCTTTATGTTTGAAACCACGCAGCAATATAAACAAGTATGGATTTTAAACGACGACGATGGCTGCGTGATGCTCACCAACGAAGATGACGATTGCGTACCCGTATGGCCAACCCGCGAGTTTGCACAAGCATGGGCCACTGGTGAATGGCAAGGTTGTACGCCTAAAGCCATCCCCATGCAAGATTGGATAAACCGCTGGACGCCAGGGCTAGAACAAGATGACTTACTGATTGCCGTATTTCCAACCGAAGACGACGATGGCACTATATTGTTTCCTGACGAGTTTGATACCCAACTTAAAATGACCAAAAAGAAATACTAAGCCTCTTTTAAATTTACCGCAATAAATAGCTTAGTCAGAAATACGACTAAGCTATCTCACCCCTCTACACACTTTAGTCATTATCAGCTGCAACTCATAGAGCCGTTTTTTTACACCCTATTAATAACTTTCTCTGCATTAGTGCCAATGTTTAACTATATTTTTAGAGTGCCATTTTTAATTTAAAATAACGCCTACAAAACGAGTTAAAGCCGTAGATAAATCGTAGCCTAGGCGTATACTTCAGCCTCTTTTATACCCTAGGGTCAAATTATATTTAAACTCCACCATATTGTACTTTTTTCTGTGATGTTAGCGCTGTTCGCGTGCTCTGAATCAACCCCTAAAGCCGACGCGGCAAACTCTGCCGAAAATACTGTTAGCAGTGCAGAAAAGACAACTAAGCAAAGCGTAACCCACGAACAACCACAGCCTGAGCCTGAGCCTGTGTCAGCAGTACAACAAGCTTTGCTTAATGCTCCTGTCATTACCAACTTGTCGGCCAGCCACCCTAATTCGTTATCAACCCCCAATATTAACGCGTTAGACAACAGCCCCGCATCAGACTTAATTCGCTACGGACGCTTATTAATTATTGATACCTATAACCAATTACCCAATAACGTGAATAACAAACTTAACTGTAGCTCGTGTCACTTAAACGAGGGCCGCGTAGCAAACGCCGCCCCGTATGTGGGGATGAATGTGGTGTATCCTAAATTTCGTTCACGTAATGCAAAAATAAACACCCTAGAAGAGCGTATCAATGGCTGCTTTCAGCGCTCAATGAACGGTCAACCATTAATAACCGACTCAACCCAAATGCAAGCTATTGTGAGTTACATGAACTTTCTCTCGCAAGACAAAAAAACGAAAGACGATTTAAAAGATCACAATGGTTTTGTTGCCATAAATAAAGACCTAGTACCTAACGCTGATAACGGCAAAACACTCTATGCACAACATTGTGCGAGCTGCCACCAGCTAGATGCAAACGGCTTGTACCCAAATGGCAATTACATGTTTCCCGCTGTTGCTGGTGAACACTCATTTAACGATGGCGCAGGCATGGCGCGCACCTACACCGCTGCTGCATTTATAAAAGGCAACATGCCTCTAGGCCAAGAAGGTATTTTAACTGATCAACAAGCCGTTGATATTGCCTATTACTTTAGCCACTTAGCGCGCCCTGTATTTGCCGCTAAAGCAAACGACTGGCCCGAAGGCGGCGCCCCCAAAGATGCACGCAAATAAGGTAATCGCCTAATTAAAACCACAAAGCCAGTTATTGTATTCAACTGGCTTTTTTATGGATAGTACTAATTCATGCATCCCTTTTAAATTAGCTGTGCTTGTAAGCCCCTTAGAACGGGGTTACATCGGTCACTCATCAGCTAAGCTACCTGTGCGGCAGTGAACAAATGGGACTAGAGTCCACTATTAAAATATGTTTTCTAAGCTGCCTGTGCGGCAGTGAACTTGGTCTATGGCGTCTATCATCGGATCGATTTTTTCTAAGCTGCCTGTGCGGCAGTGAACCGCTGTTGCATAAAACCAGTTTTCAGCGTGCATTTCTAAGCTGCCTGTGCGGCAGTGAACTGAAACGCCGTTACATGGTTTTCGTGCCGCTGTTTCTAAGCTGCCTGTGCGGCAGTGAACAGTCGTTGATGGCTTCTTTTGTTTTTTCGATTTTTCTAAGCTGCCTGTGCGGCAGTGAACGTGGCGCGTCTAGTGATATGGAAGAGGCTGGCTTTCTAAGCTGCCTGTGCGGCAGTGAACGCTTTTACTCAAGAAAAGCTCGACTAGGTTATTTTCTAAGCTGCCTGTGCGGCAGTGAACGAACGCACAAAGTGCATGGTCGCAAAGCCTGCTTTCTAAGCTGCCTGTGCGGCAGTGAACGGATCAATCATCGTGCAAGCTCCAGCTCTTCATTTCTAAGCTGCCTGTGCGGCAGTGAACACTCTGCTGGTGACACAACCGAGCCAGTTTAATTTCTAAGCTGCCTGTGCGGCAGTGAAC
>NZ_JBFJHD010000136.1:0-7913 GCF_041613455.1 Pseudoalteromonas sp.
CAATCAAACGGTGGTCAAAAGCTTTTAGGCGAATACGAATGCGTTGATTTGACATTCTTAAACCTCAATATAAAGAGCATTTAAAGAGCATAAAAAAACGACCGAAACAATCTTAAATCTTAAGATGTCGGTTGTTTGATTATATCTACGTTGAGTTCCAAATCGGAACTCCTGTTTATTAGCTAGAAATCCTAGCTTAATTTATCCTTTCAAGTTCCCGAGGGATTTTTGAAAGCCTGCGTATTATAAATATATTGGTGATAAATGCAACAACTAATTAGGAAATAATTATAACCTTCTGACTTGCTTAAATAAGCTACAAGCTGCATGACACAAGCTACAATAAAGTTTATAGCGTACTTAGATACTGATAGCCCGGCCGTAAAGCGGTGATGCAAATTAAAGGCTTTTTTATATCTTATGTTATCATATGCGCTAATTTTGCTTTTATATACCCTGATAATAGAGAGAGTTACTCTCTAATGGTGAGTCGATGCGTATTTTAAATTATTGCTTAAATGTTTTATCCGCCGCAATTAGCCGTTTATTTGTAAGAACTAAGGTGCTTCCAGAAAAACCGGTTGAGCAGTATCAATTAAACCCTGAACAACCGACCTTTTATATTGCACGGTTAAACTCACGCTTTGATTTAGCGGCACTGGCACGTGTATGTAAGCGCCATGGGCTACCGAGCCCTACCGAGCAACAGCTTTTAGGTGAGCAAGAATTAGAGCGCTTTATTGGCATTAAAAATCCGCCACCCTTATTTGGTGACCAAGCAAAACCCACCAACGCACTGGCGCAAGGCAAGCAAATTATTGAACACTTGTTAGCTACTGGGCAACAAAATGTACAAGTAATACCGGTCACTATTTTATGGGGGCGTGCACCCGGTAAAGAAAAGCCCGGTATAAGTACCCTAATTACTCACTCGCTTACCCCTAGCTGGTTTCGAAAACTGTTTGTGGTGTTGTTTTCCGGCCGAGATAATTTTATCCGCTTCAGTCAGCCGCTCGACCTGTCATTAATAGTGAACGAAAAAGCCGATGTAAACGAGTTACCACAAAAGCTATTACGTGTTGCACTGGTGCACTTTAAACGCCAACAACTCGCCGCAACGGGCCCTAAAATGCCATCGCGTGAGCAATTATTTAATTCGTTACTGGCGTCGCCAACAATAAAAAAAGCCATTCAAGACGAAGCAAAAAGCAAAAATATAACGCAGGCCGAAGCGCGGCAAAATGCGGTTAAATTACTTAATGAAATCGCCGCTAATTATTCTGAGGCAATGATCCGCGTTGGCGATAGAATTTTAACCTGGTTATGGAACAAGCTGTATAACGGCATCGATATTAAATACACCGAGCAAGTTCATGAGCTCACCAATAAAGGCCATGAAATTATTTATATGCCGTGCCATCGCAGCCACATGGATTATCTGTTACTTACTTACGCGATTTACCACCAAGGATTAGTACCGCCGCATATTGCAGCGGGTATAAATCTAAACTTTTTTCCTGCCGGGGGGATTTTCCGTCGCTCTGGGGCGTTTTTTATTCGCCGCTCATTTAGCGGTAATAAGCTTTACTCTGCGGTATTTAAAGAATATTTAAGTCAGCTCTTTATTAAAGGCTACTCGGTGAAGTTTTACACTGAGGGTGGTCGCAGCCGTACTGGGCGCCTGCTGCCGCCAAAAACCGGCATGCTGGCAATGACATTACAGGCCATGCTGCGCGGCATTGACCGCCCCGTATCAATTGTGCCGGTGTATATTGGCTATGAACACGTAATGGAAATAAACACTTACCTTAAAGAGCTTGCCGGTAATGACAAAAAAGGCGAGTCTATTTTGGGAATTTTTAAAGCGATTAAAAACCTAAAAAACTATGGCCGTGGCTATTTAAATTTTGGCGACCCTATTTCGATCAACCAATACTTGAACGACCATCAACCTAATTGGCGTGACGATATACACCCTACCGATGTGCAAAAGCCACAATGGCTAAGCCCGCAGGTAGCCAGTCTTGCCGATCAGGTAATGGTTAAAATAAATAATGCTGCAGCACTTAACGCGGTTAACTTGCTAGCGATGATTTTACTGGTGAACGACAGGCATGCACTAAGTAAGCCTAAGCTGTTAGCGCAGTTAAATTTTTACCTAACCTTACAACGTGATGCTAGCTATAGCGCTAAAGTCACTATGCCAGATGAAACCCCTGAACAACTTTTAACGCACGCGTTAAAACTCAATAAGTTTGATGTGATCAGTGATGAATTTGGCGAAATTATTGCAATTAACGATAAAGAAAAAACCCTGTTTAACTATTATCGTAATAATATTTTGCACGTATTTGCGATACCCAGCCTGATTGCGCTGCATTTATTTAGGCAAAAAACCACCACTCTTGCTCAATGTCAGCAGTTAATAAAGGCGTTTTACCCACTATTTGCCAAAGAATGGTATTTATGCGAGCTTGATGAACACTACCTAACGCGTATTTTAGCCAGCTTTAGCGAGCAAAATTTAATTGAGATTGACGGCGACTCCCTACGTACTACCAATACAAATGACAGTTTAGCTAAATTAGAAATGTTAGGCCGTGCGCTTAACTTTACCTTGCAACGCTATGCCATTGTTATCGGTTTTATTCAAACCAGTAATGGTATTGAAAAAGCAGAGCTGGAGCGCGAAAGCCAAGTATTAGCGCAGCGTTTAGGCACCTTACATGGCATAAAAACACCAGAGTTTTTTGATAAAAAGGTACTGGTTGGCTTAATTGATAGCCTACGCGACCAAGCATTAATCACGGAAGGTGAGCAAGGTTTAATAGGGAGCCCGCAATTGTGTGAAACCTATCTACATCTTAAAGCATTACTGCCAGCACGGGTCTGGCAGTCAATTAGCGATATAGTACAAGGGCAGTGTAAATAACGCGCCCTTTCACACCGCAAGGGGTTAACGCTGACGCATAACCCCTTCTTGTATTGTTGAGGCCACTAAATTGCCTTGACGGTCAAAAAATTGCCCCCTTACTAAGCCTCTTCCCGAACTCGCCGTTGGGCTATCTATGCTGTATAACATCCAGTCATCCATTCTAAATGGGCGGTGAAACCACATGGCATGATCTATGGTTGCAACTTGCATGTTGGGTTGCATAAACGACACACCATGGGGTTGTAGTGCCGTGGGTAAAAACTCAAAGTCAGACGCGTACGCTAATAAATAGTTATGAATGCGCTGATCATCGGGCATACTGCCATTCGCTTTAAACCACACATGTTTAATAGGTTCCATAGTTTTAGGTTTAAAGGGATTGTGGAATGTCACCGGGCGTATATCAATAGGCATTTCGCTGGTAAATTTACTGCGAATAGCCTCGGGAATATGCTCGGCATTGTCTTGGTAAAAATCCAGCGCTGAACGCAGCTCTTCTGGCTGTGGCACATCGGGCATAGTGCTTTGATGCGATAACCCCTGCTCTATAGCTTGAAAGGAGGCGGTCATATAAAAAATAGGCTTGCCGTACTGAATTGCACTTACGCGGCGTGTGCTAAAGCTTTTACCATCGCGAATTGCTTCCACATCGTAAACAATGGGCTTGGCTGGATCGCCAGGGCGTAAAAAGTAAGAATGCAGAGAATGAACAATACGCCCTTGTGGTAGCGTTTCTTTCGCAGCCGAAAGTGCTTGCCCCATAACCTGCCCACCAAATACCGCGCCAAAGCCTAAATCTTGGCTTTGCCCTCGGTATAGGCCTTGCTCAATTTCTTCAAGTTTTAACAATGACAATAAATTATCTAATACTTGGCCCATTATTGTTTCCTCAATGCTCTAATGCGCAGATGATACTATACAATAGTAGGATGTAAATCATTCTAGGAGCCCAGCAATGGCATATTGGCTATTTAAAACCGAACCCGATGCATTTTCGCTTGATGACCTGCAGCAAGCGCCACAACAAACCACGGTATGGGAGGGCGTGCGTAATTACCAAGCGCGCAACTTTATCCGCGATGAGATAAAGCTAGGCGACCAGGTAATGATTTACCATTCAAGCTGCAAACATGTCGGCGTGGTCGGCATAGCCACAGTGACAAAAGCAGCCTATCCAGATCTAACCCAGTTTGATTTAAGCAGTGACTACTACGACGCCAAAGCCACTCATGATAACCCGCGCTGGTATGTTGTTGACGTGACTTATCAAAGCCGTTTAAACAAACTGGTGAGCTTAAAAAGTATAAAAGCGAACCCTGCTATTACCGAGCTCGTGCTAAAAAAAGCCGGTCGTTTATCGGTAATGCCAGTCACAGCCAATGACTGGCAGCAGATCATGGCTATGGCTGCAGATTAAAACACTAGCTAGCATCTTTTTTTGCATCTAACCAGCAGATCAGTTGCTCAACAGTGAGAGGCTTTGCAATGTAGTACCCTTGCGCGAAATGGCAACCACTTTGAGCAGCCCAATCTAGTGCTGCTTGGGTTTCAATGCCCTCAACAACGATGCCAAACCCCATACACTGGGCAATATTAATAATCGCCGACACGAGCAACACATCTTTGTTATCCTGCGGTATATTTTTGAAAAATACTTTGTCTATTTTCAAGTTACCGCAATGAATGTGTTTCAAATAAGAAAAGTTACTTTGCCCGGTGCCAAAATCATCGATAGACACAGCAACCCCCAGCGCTTTTATTGCGTCTATGGTTTCAATCGCTTGTTGCGGGTTTTTCATAAACGTTGTTTCGGTTATTTCTAGTTCCACTTTACTTGGGTCAATTTGGTAATGGTTTAGATAGCCTTTTAACTTATCAATAAAGTGAGGGTTTTCCAGATCTATAATCGAAATATTAATCGCCACTGTTAACGCATAATGCCAACTAGCCATTAATTTAAATACCTGGTTAATAACCCAGTCGGTGATCTGGCTCATCAGCGTAGTGCTTTCGGCGAGTACGATAAATTCATCAGGAGGAATAATCCCCAATTGCGGGTGCTGCCAACGAAGCAGGGCCTCTACGCCCACGCAACGCTGACCCTGCAAGTCTATTTTTGGCTGGAAAACTAAATGAAATTGCTCATCACTTTGTAATGCTAGGGGTAAATCTGATAATATTTGAAAACTACGGCACTGCTTTTGATCAGATGCACTATTGTATTTGGCGATACGTGTTTTAGCTTTTTTAGCATCCAGTAAGGCACATATTCCCGCCCTAAGTAATTCTTCACCATTGGTCGCATCTTCAGGGTAGCGTGCTACTCCCATGGCCCCATCAGCTAAGATAGCCAGCGGAGCACACTCAAAAGACTGCGATAAATAACCATTAATGTTTTGCAATAAGGTGTTTAGTTCAAGCTCACTATGATCGATAACCAGCCATGCAAAACGAAACACGGCTAAGTTATACAAAGATACATTTTTGCTTTGTATTTCGCTAAATTTTTCACTGGCTGAGCGTAAAAATTTATCGCCATTAGTGTGCCCTAATGACTGGATCAGTGCGGCGTATTGCTCATACCTCACGGCATCCGCAACGATAAGGTTAACTCGCTGTGATGGCTTACTTGTTAAGTGAATTTTTATATCCTGTTGCAACTTGAGTCGGTTAGGCAGCTCTGTAATAGGGTCAAGCACGCCGTGCGTTAATCGTGCATTGATTTGATCGATCACTAACGCGGCAATAGCGATTAAGTTGGTGACTTGTATTGGGTCTATTTCGGCTCTGGGCTGATGATCTATGACGCACAAGGCACCCAGCGCATAGCCATTTTTATCAATTAAAGGGACACCAGCATAAAAGCGAATATTAGGCTCCCCGGTTACCAAGGGATTATTTTCAAAAGCATGGTGGTTGAGCGCATCATGTACAATAAAAATATCATCCGATTGAATAGTGTGGTTACAAAAAGCAATTGCTCGAGATGTTTCATTCACCGGCAAACCAAAGTTAGATTTAAACCACTGCCTGGTCTCATCAAGTAATGTAATTAAGGCTATAGGGGTATCCCATATTTGTTTAGCCAAACTGGTTAGTATGTCAAACGCGGGTTCAGGCGGCGTATCGAGTAATTTAACAGACTTAAGGGCTGCCAGCCGCTGCGGCTCGCTTATCGGCGTTTTCAATTTTGCCACTAACAAAATTTCCTTTTTTGAATAATACTCTATTAAGGGTAGTTTGCTTATAGCGATAGTCAACTTAGTGTTAATGATAAGTAATTCATTACCGTGGCTGGCAGCGATTTTTCAAGGTGTGCAAAATTTGCTATAATTCGCCGCTTGTTTCTGTGGAGGATAAATGAAATTACTGTATTGGTTAGATGAGTGGGTAAGCCTTTCGCGCGGTGAGCAACAAGCCAAGTTGCCTGTGTCTGGGGGAGATTTAATTGGCGATGTATTTGTTAAGTATAACTTTGTAGACCTGACTAAACCGCTACTTTTTACCTTTTCACCGGCCGGTACAAATATACAACAGCACGATCTGCACGCTGACTTTGCCCCTTGGGGTTATCATTTGGCGCAAAAACAACAGGTTAATATTATTGCCTTTCAGCATTTAGGGAAAAGTAATTGGTTTCGGAATCGCAATTTAATCTTTTTTATTGAACAGCTAGCCACCTTGCTCTCTCCATTTCACACCAAGTTAGGCTATGGCCTTAGCCGCGGCGGCTTTGCTGTGGGCGCGTTTGCTAAATTACTCCAGCTCGATCAAGTGCTATTATTTCATCCGGTGAGTACCAAAAACCAACAGCTGGTGCCTTGGGATGACCGCTCAAGCACCCAGTTTGCACAACAATTTGATTGGCAAAGTGACTATGCCGATCTCGATTTAGGCGACGCGCGCGGCTATATAATTTACGACCCGACCAATAAAATAGACCGCTTGCATGCTAAACGTTACCCACAACTCACCCATTTGCGTGTATTTGGCATGGGCCACGGTACGCACGCCAGTTACTTAAATAAATTTGGATTTTATAAACAGGTTGCCGTTGATTTTATTCGCCACCAGCAAATTGATATTGCGCAGTTTCGCCTGCAAACCAAAACGCTGCGTTTAAAAGAAGAGTATTACCAAAGTTTAAACAAGGCTAATGTAAACTCAGCCCACCGTTTAGCATTATTGAGTACTGCACATAAAATTTTAACCGATGAGAAAGAGCAGCATGTGCAAGAGCATCAAGCCAAAATTGATATTCAGCCGTTAATAGATGTCGCGCTGAAGCATCAAGATGCACACCCTAATGATGCCATTCAACTACTTGAAGTCGCGCAGCAACTGGTGCCCGATGACCCCCTAGTCGAGCTCAAACTTAAGCAATTAGAGTAATATACTCAGCTATAACGCCACATTATTCATTGTTTACGTCTCGTAGCGGGCGTTTTTTTGTGCCCTTGCTTGGGCACAACAATAAAGTAGATAAACAACCCTAGCCACGAAAAAACTATCACCGCAATCAGCCAAGCGTTTTTTTCGTGTCCTTGAGTGCGCTTACTATTTAAAATACTCACCACAGGTAAAATATAGGCACTTAAAATAATGATTAAATAAATTATCTCATTCATTGTTTTGCCAATGACGCCCAGTCAACTTCGTCACTTAACACTCGCTCAACGGCAATATAATGCAAAATATCGCCAGCACTGACTTTATAATTAAGTGGCGGGTTTAAATCCATATTTTGTGCGCTTAAATTGTGCGCCACCCCCAGTAACGTAGCATCATGCTGGTGCTTAAAATGATGAAATAACGTGCCAAATTCCATATCGGGTGTTGTTGTTGGTATCGCTAAACTAAACTGCGTGTCGCCATGTAAAATAGACAGTAACTCTTCGTGCACTCGGCTCGAGCCGGGGTCTTGCATTGAGCGCACTAAAATTTCTGCAGACTTAACACTGCTGCATTCCACATTATG
>NZ_JBFJHD010000137.1:0-7874 GCF_041613455.1 Pseudoalteromonas sp.
ACTATTAATTGTTGATGATGTGTTTGACTCAGGACGCAGTATTTTTGCATTAAAAGAAAAGCTTGCAGAGCTAATGCGATTAAACTTACCACGCGATATTCGTGTTGCGTGCCCGTATTACAAGCCAAAAAACTCTAAAGTAGATATGAAACCTGATTACTATATTCATGAATCTGAAGAGTGGTTAGTGTTTCCGCATGAGCTATCGGGTTTAACCCCGGATGAAATCATTGCAGGAAAATCAGACTTAGCGAAAATACACGACATCTTGCTAGAAAAGTAATGTGCCCGCGCACTGCATAAAAAAAAGGCCGTTATGGCCTTTTTTTATGGTTGTAATTAAAGTTTTAAGCGGGCACGTTATAATTGTGCAAAACTATCGACATATTCACTGAGCTTAGCGATATCCACCGCTTGTAATCCTTGCTGACTCCTTTGCACTAAGCCTTTTTCTACCAGTTCTGTAACCACGCGGCGGTAGGCACGCTCGGTGGTGGCAAAGCGCTCTGCTTCTGCATTAACTGTTGGGTACGCGCGCAGCAGGGTTGGGTTGTTATTCTCGGCTCGCAATAAGCAATCTTTAGCAATGTTGTAACTCAGTGGCAGCAGTAATTTATCTAAGTTAATTTTTTGATTTTCTTGAAACTTAGCCGCGATGGTTTGCGCGGTATACAAACTGAGCTCCGGCTTATCAAGCAATAGTGTGCGCCAATGCTTGAGTTCAATCAGATTATAAGTCACATCACTAAAACAGGTAACCGTGTAAATACACGGATTATTATTCAGTGCTTCTATTTCACCAATCAGGGTGTTATTACAATCGAGTTGACCAAGCAGCAAGCGTCGACCATTACCCACATCGTAACTAAACGACACTGTACCGCTACGCACAAGTACCAGCTTAGTTAAAGGTTGGTCCTGTTGTATTAATATTTCTTTTTTTGACTGCTGATAACTGCTACCGGCAAAGGTAAGTAGTTGTTCAACAAGATAACTGGAAAAATGGTATTGAAACATCAATCATGCTCTTCGGACAATTGTCCTATTTATTGCACCTTAATGACGATAGCATCAAAGCTCGATGAATTTATGTTAACTTAATTAACATATCTGGTGCTACTAATATTATCGGCTTTACTGTTGAGTTTATTATTTAAGCGTTGTTGCTGCAGATAATTAACAGTATGTTAAGCCATATATAGGGTAACTTTTATTTAGCTGTCACGTTGCTGTACATATTCAATGTACTCAAGTTCAAGGTGCAATGCTAACCTAAAGCCTAGGAGAGAACAATTGAGTTGGGAATATTTAGGTTATATCGCATCCGCTTTGCTGGTTGCTTCGTTAACCATGACCGACGTGGTTAAATTGCGCTG
Organism: Pseudoalteromonas sp.; assembly: GCF_041613455.1. GTDB lineage: Bacteria > Pseudomonadota > Gammaproteobacteria > Enterobacterales > Alteromonadaceae > Pseudoalteromonas. Next base: position 1,377 of record NZ_JBFJHD010000137.1, read on the forward strand.
GTATAATTTATTTGGCTGTATTGCCTTTACTATTTATGGCGTGGCGATTGGTGCATTGCCCGTTGCTTTTACCAATGGTTTACTCGCGCTGGTTAATGCCTACCATATTATTAAACTGCATCGTAATAAACAGTCGATGAGTAAAAAGGATTAGCAGCGGCTAATCCTTTTTTGTAAACCGTAATGAGGCTGATTACTTGTCGCCTCGCGGTTGCTTTTCATAGCGTAGTTTGCCGGCAATCCAGGTTTGCAACACGTTTATGTTATACAGTTCTGTAATGGGGGCTTTAAAGTAGTCTTTATCGATTAAAATAAAGTCGGCCCATTTGCCTTGCTCTAGACTGCCTACTTTAAATTCTTGATGCGCCGCATAGGCACCACCTAGGGTAAAGGCGCGTAATGCATCTTCACGACTCAACACCTCACTTGCACGCCAGCCTGCTGTGGGTAACTGGTTATGATCCATGCGCGTTATAGTGGCATACAAGCCCTCAAAGGGGTTGGCCAATTCTATCGGGTAGTCAGATCCTGCGGCAATCACAGATCCCTGCTGTAAAAACGTTTGCCAAGCATACGCACCGCGCAGTTGTTTTTCGCTTAAACGTTGCTCTGCCATGTGCATATCAGAGGTCGCATGCACAGGTTGCATCGATGGAATAATTTTTAATGCTTTAAAGCGTTCAATATCGTCGGGGTGCACGATTTGCGCGTGCTCTATGCGGTTACGCAGTAATATGCCCCCGGTTTTTTTAAATACCTTTTCGTAGGCATCAAGTACGATGCGGTTGGCTTTGTCGCCAATGGCATGGGTGTTTGCGGTAAAGCCATGCTTGAAGCTGAGTGTAAACAGTTGCTCGAGCTTGTCTTGTGTTTCAAGCATTAAGCCATGGTGATTGTCTCTATCGGCATACGCTTCAATAAGTGCGGCGCCACGCGATCCCAGTGCGCCGTCGGCATACACTTTGATGCTGCGAATCGACATAAAGTCATTGCTATCTTGATAGCGACCGGCTTTTAGCATGGTTGTTAAATCAGGGCTTGCGGCACTCAGCATAGCAACAATACGTAACGGTAAATTGCCTAATTCACTGCGCTCTTTGTATAGCTGCCAGGTGCTTTTATCAATGCCGGCATCATGTGTTGAAGTGATGCCTAAACTGAGTAGGTGGTTACCGGCGGCATCTAAAGCATCACTCAAGGCTTGTTTAGATGGCGTTGGCATATACTGCTTAATTAATTGCTCGGCTTTATCAATAAAAATGCCGGTGGGATTACCTAAGTGATCTTTAATTATTTCGCCCCCTTCAGGTGCAGGGGTTTGTGCATTAATACCCGCAAGCTCTAAAGCTTTGCTGTTTACCCATATGGCGTGGCCATCAATGCGTGATAACACCACGGGGCGATCATTAACTACTTTGTCTAAGTCAGCGGCCGTTGGAAACTGCTTGTTTTGCCACAGCTCTTGGTTCCAGCCTCGGCCAATCAGCCACCCTTGCTGGTTGTTGGCAAAGCTTTTTAGCTGCTGCGATATTTCGTCAATGGAGCGCGTTCCGCGTAAATCGAGTTGCGATAAGTTATTGCCTAAACCAATAATATGGCCATGGGCGTCAATTAAGCCGGGTAATAAAGTATGGCCTTGGGCATCAATCAGCGTGGCATCGGGAAAGCTATTTTTTAATTTGTCGCCACCTAATCTGACTACTTTACCGTCTTTAATGACTAAGGTAGAAAATTGTTGTAGCTCGCCTTTATACAGGGGGGTGTAGCCATTGGCGTTATAAATCACCTTGGTTTGTGCAATGGCAGTGCTTGACACTGCGCAAAGACTCGCCAGCAGTAGAGGGAGTATTTTTTTCAGTAACATAGTGAGTGTGCTTTTTTATTGTTTGTTACATCAACATAGCAAACTCACTTTAGAATACCAACCACTTGAGGTGGTTGGTTAATATTTAACAGCGGATCATTAACTTATTTGCTCGCATATAAGCTAAATTCAGTTAAATTAAGATGGCCGTCTTTATCTTTATCGTAGCTTGCAAAGCGCGACCACAAAGCGGGATCGCTGGCTATTTCTGCTCGGGTTAATAGCCCATTGTCGTCTCGATCGAATGCTGAAAATTGTGCCGTAATGGTGATGCTGGCAGCTAAGCTGGCGGTGCTACAAATACTTAGCGCAGCCAGCGCTATATAGCGTATATTTTTCATATCAATTACTCAGTAAAGGTTGTTGGTGAGGTAATTTTTAAACTCAACCAGGGAAATTTGTTGATCGTTATTTTTATCCCACATCGTAAAGTTGTGTAATAGATGTGGTTGAGCTTCAAGTTCATGGCGCGATAAGTAACCATTTTTATCAGCATCAAGGTGATTAAAACGCTGTTTTACATCGAGTGCGGCACTCGTAAAACTGGTCAATAATAAGCCGCTGGCTAAATAAGCACGTATCTTCATGGTGTTCCTTGCTAAAGATTATCACAGTGTGCAATACAATAAGGAGAGTAAAGTATTTGCCATAATTTAATTCCCAACATTAAATCCGTTTACACACTCCCTCAGGGATTATGGCAAATACTTTGTAAGCTATCTTAACAAGATGAAGTTGAATCTAAACTTAAGGTTTAAATGCAGTGAATTCTTTTTTAGAAATTTTTTCATCGTTGTTTGTATCTAAGCTGGTAAATTGCTGCAAAAGCTGTTTGTCTTGTTGCGCTTCAATAAGCGAAATATAGCCATCCATATTTTTATCTAAAAAAGCAAAACGAGCATTAAACGTTGAAGCCAGTGCGGTGGCACTAATGGCTAAAAAAAGTAGTGAAAAAGCAGCGATAAGTTGTTGCATAATAATACTCCCTTACTTAATAAATTGTTTAAATTCACTTAACGACAATTGACCATTTTGATCGCTGTCTATTTGCGAAAAATTTTCGTGTAACACCGCATCTTCTCCCGCTTCGGCTTCACTCAGAGTGCCGTTACCATCTTTATCAAGTTGCTGAAACGTCGCCTCAAAATCCATAGCGTACGCCCCCATAGCAACCAAACCAACGGTGAGCAGGGGCAGTATTTTTAGTAACTGGTTGCGCATAGTGATCTCCTTTTTAAACTAAAATTTCATGCTTTATTAGCAAAGCCAATTCAAAAACGATGCCAACAATTTTACCTTTTTAAAAACAGTAGCTTGTGATTTTATGTAGCCCTATTTGAGTAATTTTTACCGAGTATTGCGCGCATTTTGCAACGTTATACAGCATGCTGATATAAAGTTTATAAAAATCAAGTGACTAGCGTGTCGCAATTTAGCAACACAGTGATTGCAGTGAGGGTTATAACTTGATTCAGCGCCTGTCTAAGTTACACCCTTAATAATAGGGCGTTTGCAATTTGCTAAGGACTCACGTTATGCCAAGAGTAATGGCACAAAAATACCAAGCAATGGTTAATTGGCGGCCTAATTTAATTAGCCAGTTTGTGATGAGTATGCTGTTGTCGCTGTTACCACTTTCATTAGTGGTTATTGTGTTTTTGAACGCGTTGAATAAGCAGTTAGCAGTTACTCAGCAAATTGTCAGCAATAACTACCAAGTCACCAAGTCATTTAATATATTAAAACAAGAGTTAAATAGTCTAGAGCGTGCGACTAGGCAAAATTGGGTATTAAAAAGTAAATCACTGGATTCACTCATCGTTGATAAATGGCAATCATCATTGCACTCCATTGATGAACTCATGCAAACCGCCCCAAGCGAGCAATACCAGCGGCAATGGCAGCGACTCACAACAACACTGCAGCTGGCGTATACGCAATTGGTAAAAGAAAAACAACAGCAAGCTGAAATTTTCCTGCCGATTAGCGAGTTGCTTGCTGAAATAACCTTATGGCTGCGTGATAAAAACGAACTGCAAATTACCAATAATCAACATGAAATAGCGCAATTACAGGGGGCATTTATTAACTGGTTAGTGGCACTTATTCCATTGACCTTATTGGTGGGGGGCGGCTTTTTATGGCGTATAAGTGGCCGTTTGAAAAGCTTAACCGCCGTGATCGATCAACTCGGTCAGGGTAATTGGCAACAAAAAATAGCGGTACAGGGATCGGCAGAACTGGTCGAGTTAGGCAATAAGTTACAGTGGGTGCAAGCGCAGCTACATCTACTAGAGCAGCAAAAAGATACCTTTTTACGCCATGTTACCCATGAGTTGAAAACGCCGCTAGCGTCTATGGTTGAAGGAACTGAGTTACTCAAAGATGAAATAGTGGGCCCAATCACAACTGAGCAGCAAGCGGTGCTTGAGCTTATTAGTCAATCTATGGTGCGCCTACGTACCATGATTGATAGCTTGCTTAGTTATAATGCAATTCGAAGCAGTAAAAATAGTGTGCTTGAGGTCAATTTTGACCATATGATTAATAAAATAAATAGCCATTTTGAGCACCGCTTAACAGCGCGCAAACAACGCCTGGTTTGGCATAATGGTGTGGCTAAGCCACTGGCGTTATCAGGCGAACTGATTGAAATGATTTTAGTGCAATTGATTTCTAATGGCTTAAAGTTTTCCCAGCAAGGGCAAGCCGTGTCAATAGTAATAGCACTGCAACATAAGCAATTAATCATCACCATCAGCGATGAAGGTTGTGGAATAAAAGAGCACGAAAAAGCGCATATTTTTAGCGCCTTTTATCAAGGCAAACATACTAAAGATGTGACCTTACAAGGCAGTGGGCTGGGGTTAACTATTGTTAAAGAATCTGTAGAACAATTACACGGGCAATTAGCCATAGAGCAAAATAGCCCTCAAGGTTGTCGTTTTATAATTACGCTTCCCATCATCAAAAATCAAGGAGTTAGTTAGTATGATTTTGCGTTTAATAGCCACTTTATGTGTGTGTGGTAGTGTCTTAATGGTATCGGGTTGTAAAACGAATGATACTCAACAGCCTACGGCTGCAGTAACAACGAAAATAACGCGCGATAAGCCGAGTCAACCAAGCCCTAAGCCGCGGCCTAAAACAGAACCGCAATACCCTTCAGCGGGGCAGCTGATCGCCTGGCATGCTAACCAATGTGGTGGTTTTAAATTAGCTGTTGATAACAAAGCGTATATTGGCGAAAAAGAGCTGAAGAATTTTTTTCATTTTATGTGTTTAAACAGCGCTAGCGACCCTAATTCAGTGATGAACAAGCTGCTTAAACTTGACCAAGCCTATTACTGGCCAGACGCTATAAAACAGTATTTGTGGTTGCAAAAACAACAAATAACGCTGCAAATAACGGTTAAAAAAGAGCAGCAAGCACTGCATGAAAAAATGCAACAAACGCTTTCTTCATTGGCAGCCATAGAGCAGCAACTGTTATTACGCGAAGAAACCAAGGAGCAGTAGTGATGTCAGCAACACAATCGAAAAGTGCCAAAATATTATTAGTCGATGACGATACTAGCTTATTAAAGCTGCTTGCTATTCGAATCGAATCAAAAGGTTATGAGGTGACCACCACAGAGAGTGGACTTGCTGCGCTGCAACTATTAAAAAGCCAAGTGTTTGATGCGGTTGTCACCGACTTACGAATGGATGAAATGGATGGCATGGCGCTACATCGTCAGTTGCAAAGCCGTTACCCAGCATTGCCGGTCATTATGATGACGGCACATGGTTCTATTCCTGATGCGGTGGAAGCCACTAAGCAAGGTATATTTGCTTTTATTACTAAACCAATTGATAAAGATGAGCTGTTTGACAGTTTAGCCAAGGCGATTGAAATACACGGGGTAAACGCCGATGAGCTCACCCCGAGCAGTAATATAGTGACCCGCAGTGGCGCTATGCTGCATTTACTTGAGCAAGTAAAGCTATTAGGACCCACTCAGGTCAATGTTTTAATATCCGGTGCCAGCGGTACCGGTAAAGAATTACTTGCTCAAGCGATTCACCAGCATAGCCATGTTAGTGACGGCCCTTTTGTAGCAATTAACTGCGGTGCAGTGCCGGGAGAATTGCTAGAGTCGGAATTGTTTGGCCATAAAAAAGGTGCTTTTACCGGCGCTGTCAAAGATCACCAAGGGTTATTTCAACAAGCAGAGGGCGGCACGCTATTTTTGGATGAAATAGGCGATATGCCGCTAAATTTACAAGTAAAATTATTACGCGTGCTACAAGAAAAAACCATTCGTCCGGTCGGCTTTCAACAAGAAATTCCCATCAATGTGCGCATTGTCTCTGCCACCCATAAAAACTTGCCTGAGGCGATTAGTAATCAGCAGTTTCGGGAAGATTTATATTACCGCTTAAACGTGGTTAACCTTAAACTGCCAGCGTTGTCTGAGCGCCGCGAAGATATAAGTTTACTCGCGCAATACTTTAGCGCCAATATTGCACAGCGTATGCAGCAAAACGAAAAACATTTTGCTAACGAGGCAATGCATGCGCTGGTGCGTTATGACTGGCCGGGTAATATTCGCCAATTACAAAACGTGGTGGAGCAAGTCGTCGCTTTAACC
>NZ_JBFJHD010000138.1:0-7834 GCF_041613455.1 Pseudoalteromonas sp.
CCACCAACACGTTCGAAAGTGCGCTCTTGTAATACACGCAATAATTTAACTTGCATAGGTTGCGGCATATCACCAATTTCATCTAAAAATAAGGTGCCGCCATTGGCTTGCTCAAAGCGACCTTTACGCACACTGTCGGCCCCAGTGAACGCGCCTTTTTCATGACCAAATAACTCCGACTCCACCAGTTCTTTGGGAATAGCCGCCATATTGAGGGCGATAAACTGCTGTTCTTTACGCGGACTATGGTTATGCAACGCACTGGCAACCAGCTCTTTACCGGTTCCCGATTCGCCGTTAATAAGTACGCTCATGCTTGACGCCGCAAGCTTACCTATAGCACGAAACACCTCCTGCATTGCAGGGGCTTCGCCAATAATGTGTGCGCTTTTAGGCGGGGCATGCTTGCGTTTGGTTTTTTTAGTTGCATTTGCTCGGTAGGCACTTTCAACTAACGCCACAGCTTCGTTTAAATCAAATGGTTTGGCTAAATACTCAAACGCCCCTTTTTGAAACGCATTAACTGCTGAGTCTAAATCGGAATGCGCGGTAATAATAATCACCGGTAAGCCGGGCACTTCTGCGGCTATCAGCTCTAGCAGTGCCATACCATCCATGCCAGGCATTCTAACATCGGAGATCAACACACTGGGCTGGCTAAACTTGAGTGCATGTAACACGTCCTGCGCATTGGCAAAGCTTTCTACTGCAAATCCTGCGCGAGTGAGGGCTTTTTCTAGTACAAAACGTATTGATGCATCATCATCAACCAACCAAACTGTTTTCATGCAAACTCCAAATTCAAACGTTAATCTGCCAGTGGCAGATAAATATTAAACTCTGTGTGTCCGGGCCAGCTGTCGCATTCAATATAGCCATTGTGTTGGTCTATTAATGTTTGCGCGATTGAAAGCCCTAACCCAGAGCCGCCTTCTTTATTGGTGATCATCGGATAAAACAGCGTATCGCGTACGCTATTATCAATGCCGGGGCCGTTATCAAGCACCTGAATTAACAGCGCCTTTTTAGGTGCTTTGCCGGGACGACGGTGTTGGTAATTAATGCGAGTTTTAATTTTTATTTCCCCGCCATTAATTAACGCTTGTTGTGCATTTCGCACAATATTGAGCACCACTTGCTGTACTTTACTTTGATCAATATACACATCGGGAATACTGGGGTCGTAGTCTTTTACTAAGCTAATATTGTCACTATTATCGAGTGTACTTAGCTTGATCACCGACTCTAACGTTTGATGTATATTGCCATAAGACTTTTGCGGTAATTGATTAGGGCCAAGCAGCCTATCAACTAATTCACGTAATCTATCGGCTTGTTCAATAATAAGTTCTGCACATTGATCTCTTTCTTGTTGATCAACCTCATACTGCAATAACTGCGCCGCTCCGCGAATTCCCCCTAACGGATTTTTAATTTCGTGCGCCAGTCCGCGAATTAAATTGCGCGCCGCTTGGTATTGGTGCATTTGATTAGACGCTTGGTCGTGTTTTATTTCATCATCGGTTTGTCGGCATTCTAATAAAATATACACCGCGTCTTGATGTTTAATTTGTCGTGAGCTAACCGCTAATTTAGCGTGGCGAGAGTCGACAAATACCACGTCAGCCCTGTGCTGGTGGCAATCTACCCCATCTATTAAGGAGTACTGTGCGATGCGTTTTAAATCGATTGAATGGTAGTTAAATAAACTATCGAAAGGCTGTCCTAATAAACGCTTAGTACCCAGCCCCAGTAATTCACTGGTGCTGGTATTGGCGTATATTAGGGTAAAGTCTGCACTCAGCAGCATCACGGCGGTTGTTTGATTTTGCCAAATGGCATTGAGTAGCTCTGGGCTAAAATGTGTTTTATTGGGCATCATTGCACCATTTTAGTGCGTTAGTATTTACAGGCAAGTTATTTAATTAATTTACCCTGCAGTATGGAAGTTAAATGGTGTGTCTCAGTTAACTAATTAGCGAAGTTTAACCCTTTGCGATGCATAAAAAATATGCTTTTAGGGCTGACAGCAATCACTTGATTATTTTTATTATACAGTTTGGCTTGTAACACGTGCTCACCTCGTGCGACATCTCTTAATGCAAAAGTAGAGGAGTCACTCGGTGGGCCGTAAGATGTACCATTAACAAACAGCACGATAGTGAAATCTTGTTCAAAACGCGGTGTTATACGGGTAGTCACATACACAGAGCCGGTATTTTCACGCACCGTTTGATTATGCTCTGGGGCCGAAATAGCAATACTAAACGCCGCTGCAGCAGGCGGTGTGGGTGTATTTAAAATATCAGTATTAGTGGCGGGCATATTTAAGTCTTGGCTGGTAAGTTTTACCTCTTTAGCACCACTGCGTGGGGTATCCGAAAATACTAATACGCCATTTTTGTCTTTCCATGTGTAAATTTTTTTTTCACTTGCATAGCTATAAGCGCTTAATAACGAAGCAATTAATAGTAATAAAATCTTGCTATTCACTCTGCGACCCTGCATTGACAACACTCACTTCACTGTAGTGGAGAATACGCTAATTTACCATTAAAAAAGCCCGCAAAGCGGGCTTGAGAACACATTCTTAACGCTTTATAAGCTTAACAGCTGTAGTACATGTCAAACTCAACTGGATGAGTGGTCATGTTTAGTTTTTCAACTTCTTTAGACTTAAGCTCAATGTAAGCATCGATAAGGTCATTGGTGAATACGCCACCTTGGTTTAAGAACTCACGGTCTGCATCAAGTGCTGCAAGCGCTTCTTCTAGTGATGCAGCCACGGTTGGGATTTCTGCGGCTTCTTCAGCAGGCAGATCGTATAAGTCTTTATCCATAGCATCACCAGGATGGATTTTGTTTTTAATCCCGTCAAGGCCAGCCATTAGCATGGCAGCAAACGCCAGGTATGGGTTCGCAGTTGGATCAGGGAAGCGCACTTCAATACGACGACCTTTAGCTGATGGAACAACTGGAATACGAATTGAAGCTGAGCGGTTACGTGCAGAGTATGCAAGCATCACTGGTGCTTCAAAGCCCGGTACTAAACGTTTGTATGAGTTAGTAGAGGCATTTGCAAAGGCGTTAATTGCCTTAGCATGCTTGATAATACCACCGATGTAGTAAAGTGCCTCTTCAGAAAGACCACCGTACTTGTCACCGGCAAATAAGTTAACACCATCTTTTGCTAATGATTGGTGACAATGCATACCAGAGCCGTTATCACCGACAATAGGTTTAGGCATAAAGGTCGCCGTTTTACCATATAAATGCGCCATGTTATGAATAACATATTTCATTTCTTGGATTTCATCGGCTTTAATTACCATAGTATTAAAACGAGTGGCAATTTCGTTTTGACCTGCCGTTGATACTTCGTGGTGATGCGCTTCAACCACCTGACCCATCTCTTCTAGCACTAAACAAGTTGCTGAGCGCCAATCTTGAAAGTCGTCAACTGGGGCAACTGGAAAGTAACCGCCTTTAACACCAGGGCGATGACCTGTGTTGCCATCGGCATACTCTTTATCTGAGTTCCATGCCGCTTGTTTTGAATCAATTTTGTACATTGAGCCAGACATGTCGGTTTTAAATTTGATGTCGTCAAAAACAAAAAACTCTGGCTCAGGGCCAAATAAAACCGTATCAGCAATACCGGTAGAGCGCATGTATTCTTCAGCACGTTGTGCTACAGAACGCGGATCGCGCTCATAGCCTTGAAGTGTAGAAGGTTCTACTACGTCACAACGTAAAATTAGCGTCGCCTCTTCTGTGAAAGGGTCAAGCTTAGCTGACTCAGGCACTGGCATAAGCACCATGTCTGATTCGTTGATGCCTTTCCAGCCTGCAATTGAAGAACCATCGAACATTTTACCATCTTCAAAAAAGTCTTCATCAATTTGGTGATGAGGAATTGAAACATGCTGTTCTTTACCTTTGGTATCAGTAAAGCGTAAATCAATGAACTTGACGTCATTTTCTTTAATAAAATCTAAAACCGATTGTGACATGTGTCCTCCAACTATTGGGTTTTATTATTGCTGCTTATTTTCTTTGCGTTATATAAGCTGATTTTGTGCCACTATTGTAATAGACTGTTTATATTGAAAAAAAATATAAAAGTAACAATAGACAACACTATCAAGCACCATTTTGGTGCGTAATTGCTCTAGTATAGTGCAACAATTACCGAGTAAAAAATTGTACGCTATTTAATCGTCATAGATTAACACAAAGAAAATGGAAAAGACTGCGCAAAATGGCAATAAAAGGCTAAATAGGGAGGTTTTTATAAAAATAGTAAAAATTTATTTTCTATAATTAATCAATTTAAAACAGTGAGTTAAATAAAAATGTGCGAAAGTTTGCAAATTTATTTTGGATAAACTTTCATCCATTCCATTTATAAGGGATAATATGCGCCCTTTTAAATCCTATGCTGGGACATCTCGTGAAAACGCGGGTGAGTGCATATAGCCCCTGCAGGATCAATGAGATTCAATTTCTCTGAGTGAATATATGAGTATCGAAAAGTTAAGAAATATAGCAATTATCGCCCACGTTGACCATGGTAAAACCACCCTAGTTGACAAACTGCTTGAGTTTTCAGGCACATTAGAAACACGCGGCGGTAATGAAGAACGCGTGATGGATTCAAACGATATCGAAAGAGAGCGTGGCATTACGATTTTAGCGAAAAACACCGCTATTTCATGGAATGATTACCACATTAATATCGTAGATACCCCAGGACACGCCGATTTCGGTGGTGAAGTGGAACGCGTACTTTCTATGGCTGACTCAGTACTACTTATTGTTGACGCTCAAGAAGGTCCAATGCCACAAACGCGCTTTGTAACGCAAAAGGCATTCGCACAAGGTTTAAAACCTATTGTTGTTATCAATAAAATTGATAAGCCAGGCGCACGCCCAGATTGGGTTATGGATCAAATCTTTGATTTATTCGATAACTTAGGCGCGACAGACGAGCAGTTAGATTTTAAAGTAATTTATGCTTCTGCTATCAACGGTTGGGCTACATTAGATTTAGATCAGCCGTCAGACAACATGGACGCGATGTTCCAGATGATCGTTGACGAAGTATCACCACCGGATGCGGATCCTGAAGGCGACTTCCAAATGCAGATCTCACAACTTGATTACAACTCTTATGTAGGTGTAATCGGTGTGGGTCGTATCAAGCGTGGTTCAGTTGCACCAAACCAACAAGTAACTATCATCAGCGCTGATGGCACTAAACGTAACGGTAAAATTGGTACAGTACAAAGCTATTTAGGCCTTGAGCGTATTGAAACTGACCGTGGTTATGCAGGTAACATTGTAACCGTTACGGGTATTGGCGAACTGAAAATTTCAGACACTGTATGTTGTCCTAGCAATGTTGAAGCATTACCACCACTAAGTGTTGATGAGCCTACAGTAACCATGACGTTCTCGGTAAATAACTCACCGTTCTGTGGTAAAGAAGGTAAGTTTGTTACGTCACGTAATATCCGTGAGCGTTTAGACAAAGAGTTAGTGCATAACGTTGCACTACGTGTAGCAGATACCGATAACCCAGATAGCTTCCGCGTATCGGGTCGTGGTGAATTACACTTAGGTATCTTAATCGAAAACATGCGTCGTGAAGGCTACGAGTTAGCTGTATCACGTCCAGAAGTAATTTTACGTGAAGTGGATGGTCAGCTAGAAGAACCATACGAAACGTTAACCATTGACTGTCAAGAAGAACACCAAGGTTCTATCATGGAGCAAATTGGTCTGCGTAAAGGTGAGCTTACTGACATGTCTCCAGATGGTAAAGGCCGTATGCGTATGGACTTTATGATCCCAAGCCGTGGTTTAATTGGCTTCCAAACTGATTTCATGACGCTAACATCTGGTTCTGGTCTTATGTATCATACGTTTGATCACTACGGTCCGCACAAAGGTGGCGAGCTAGGTGTGCGTAAGAACGGCGTAATGATTGCAAATGCAACTGGTAAAGCACTAACTAACGCATTATTTAACTTACAAGAGCGCGGCCGTTTATTTATCGGTCACGGTGTTGAAGTTTATGAAGGTATGGTTATCGGTATTCATAGCCGTGATAACGACCTTACGGTTAATGCGCTTAAAGGTAAGCAGCTTACTAACGTTCGTGCATCGGGTACCGATGAAGCACAAACATTAACACCAGCACTTAACTATACTCTTGAACAAGCGCTTGAGTTTATTGCTGATGATGAATTAGTAGAAGTAACGCCTGAGAACATTCGTATTCGTAAACGTCACTTAACTGAAAGTGAGCGTAAGCGCGCGGGTCGTTCAGCTAAAGCTTAATTGCCTTAGAGAAACGCATTGAAAAGCCGCTGTATTGCAAAATACAGCGGCTTTTTTGTGACTGAGAGTAACAGCAGCTTGCAGTGTCTAACGGTCAGTTGTCAGATCAGAAATACCCGGCTGTTACGTGAGTGCTATCATCTATTTATCGCTAAAGCGCAGCGCCTCTTTGTGAATCATTTACTTAAAGAAGTTTGCACAAAGAAAAGAGCGTAAGAAGTAAAAGAGTGAAGCTAAAAGCCGCCGATAATGCCAAGCACCCGTGTTTGCTGGTAGGGTATTTTTCGTTGCGTTTCGCGGCGCTCAAGCCAACCTGGGTGCATAACTGACAATTACTTAAAGCTTAATTGTTTCGCCTTCATTTAAAATATACAGGGGTATTTTAGAGTCCATTTTTTTATGCATATACAATAAACGCAGCAGTGCTGAGTGACTGCTGTGATCGCCCATTTGCCAACTTGAGTTACCATAGCCCCACGGTATCATTAGTTTGCAGTTTAGCTCTTGAGCGGCACTCAAGGCATCCTCTGGGGTGGTGTGTACATAACGATACCAATTAGCATTTTGTTCATGGTAATAAGAGGCTATCGGCATCAAACACACGTCGATATCACCGTATTTTTGTTGTATGTCGTTAAAGTGTTTTGAATAGCCAGTATCACCGGCAAAAAATAATGTGCGGCCGTTTTGCTCCAACAACCAACCATTCCATAAGTCTTTGTTTTGATCTTCGTAAAGATAGGGAATAAGCACGCGGCTACTAAAGTGATGCGCAGGCACGGCGTGAATGTTTAAATCGTCAATAGTGGTTTTTGCATACCATGCCATTTCGCTAATATTGAAGCCGTTTGTGGGAAAGTTATCGGCTAACCCAAGTGGTACTAAATAGCGAGGGCTATTACCAATTTCTGCGATGTCGGCTTTATTAAAGTGATCATAATGCAGGTGAGAATACATTACGGCGTCGATGTTTTTTAGTTCATGAGTAGAAAGCCAGTCGCCAGGTTGTCGGTAAAACCCTGCCGTGAGCCGAAAAGCTAAATCGACAGGGGAGTCAAATTGCGCCTTAACAGGGTCAAATAGCAGTTGCTGGCCGTTAGGGGATTTTATGATAAACCCGGCATGACCAAGCCAGCGTACGGTAAAGTGTGTGTTTAACTGAGGAGTGGGTTGTGTACCTGTGTACAGGCAATTTTCGCCTTGTGTTTCGCATATTAGCTGAGCATTACTAGGGTAGCAGTGGCTTTCACAGCTAACAGGGTAGCTTTTTTTACCAGGATACAGGTTATGATAACGCCCAGCTTGTTCGCCCTGTTGATGCAACGGGATCACTGTATTGGGGCCGGCAATAATTTGCACCTGATTAGCCGCACTACAAGCGACTAAAGTGCTTACACAGATGAGTAAACTTAGGCTACGTAGTTTCATAGTTAACGATTCTTATTGTTCTAATAAGGTAAAAGTGTAGCAAATATGGTTAAATAAAAAC
>NZ_JBFJHD010000139.1:0-7765 GCF_041613455.1 Pseudoalteromonas sp.
ATTATCTCTCACCCCCATTGTCGTAAACACAAAATGATTGATGATCATCCAGAGTGCCCAGAGCGTTTAGATGCGATTAACGACCGGTTACTTGCCAGTGGTTTAGACATTGCGATTGAACAAAAACAAGCCCCCAAAGCCCGCCGCGAGCACTACCTATTAGCGCATGACGAATCATTAGATAATTATGTTGAAAGTAGACTGCCTAAAGCTGGCTTAGCCGATTTAGATGGTGATACGTGGCTATGCCCCGACTCACTAAAAGCGATTGAGCGGGCGGTGGGCGCGGGGCTATTAGCGGTGGATGAAATACTGGCCGGTAACCTCGATGCGGCGTTTTGCTCGGTGCGCCCGCCAGGGCATCATGCCAACCGCACCACGTCAGCGGGTTTTTGTGTGTTTAATAACCTTGCTATCGCAGTTAAGTATGCACAAAGTAAAGGGGTTAAGCGCATTGCCATTGTTGACTTTGATGTGCACCACGGTAATGGCACACAAGATATTTTTTACCACGACGAAAACGTGTTGTTTTGCTCGCTATTTCAGTTTCCGTTTTACCCCAATACCGCGGTGAAAAACAATGCTACCTTAGTAAATTCACCCCTTTCAATAGGCAGTGATGGCAAAGATTTAAAAGCGCTTTATACGCAGCAATGGCTGCCTAAACTCAGTGCATTTAAGCCCGAATTATTATTTATTAGCGCTGGATTTGATGCCCACTACGAAGATGATATGGCGAGTTTAAAATTTATAGAAGAAGATTATCGCTGGTTAACCGAGCAGTTAGCGCAGTTTAGCCAACAACATCATTGTCGAGGGATTATCTCATACCTAGAAGGGGGATATGCGCTCTCGGCACTCGGTCGTAGTGCGATTGCGCATGTTAAAGCATTAGTCGATTTCGAGTAGTGCAAAGGCTTGCTGTGGTGTAAGGGACGTTATTTTACTTAAACAACAATGCCCCTCGTTTAATAAGTAATTAGTCACCCGTGTTGCAAGCTGCGCTGAGCTTAATGGCTCGCTCAGCGTATTAGCCAGAGTAAAATATTGCGCCTGCTTATTTACGATAAGCACTTGCGATAAATCATCGGCCGCCACGCTGTGTAAGTATTCTGCACGCTCTTTCACACTATGAACGACCTCAAGGTCGTCATAGAGAATGACTAACTGTGGGAACTGATTAAGCATGCTTCCGCACTCTCTTTAACCTACGGTGACTTCGTAGGAAGTGAATTTACGAATATTGATCACACCGTTATCAAAAATGAGGTACTGGCCTTTAATGCCTTGTAGTACGCCACTCACCACGGGGTTTTTATCAAAGTTAAATGAGCTAATTTTTGTTGGGTATGCCGTAACCGGAAAGGTTAAATCAACCACTTCTTCATCCAGTTGTTCAATCGCAGTCGCACCAAACAGTTCGCTGAGTTCGTTTAGTTTGTCACTAATTTGTGGGATCAGTTCGGCTGCCGCGGCTTTTAAGTCAAGCTCATCGTTTTGCCCTTTAAGCATATTGCGCCAATTAGTTTTATCGGCAATAAACTCGGCAAGTGCCACCTCAACTAAGCCCGATTGCAAGCGCGTTTGCACCTTAAAAATAGGCAGTGCTTGAGTGGCTCCCTGATCAATCCAACGGGTAGGTATTTGCGTATGGCGAGTAATACCCACTTTTAACCCTGAGGTGTTAGCAAGGTAAACATAGTGTGGGATCATGCAGTTTTCTTCGCCCCACTCTGGCTCGCGGCAAGTACCTTGATCGTAATGGCAGGTTTCGGGCTTCATAATACACATATCGCAGCTTGCCAGCTTACGCATGCAGACAAAACAATGACCTTGAGAGTAACTTTTTTTAGTTTTTTTACCGCAGTTTGAACATAAAATAGTGCCGCTAAAGGTAAGCGTAAGCTGTTTACCTATATAGGCATTTAAATCGACTAAATGCTCGCCTACAGGCAATTGATATTGAACGGGTGCGGTTAAGCTTGATTTTAATTTGCGCAGTGTGCCTTGCATCTTTACTTGGCCCCTAAAGATGTTAAAAACAGTAGTCTATCATTTATAAGTTATATTGGCCTTGTAAGAACAACAAATAATCGTCGTAGCATAATGGTTTGGCGTATAAGTAACCTTGGCTGTAGTCGGCATGCATTGCTTTGAGTAAGTGATGCGCTTGCTGCGTTTCAACGCCTTCAATAGTAATAGTAAGCCCTAGGTTATGGGCCATGTCGATGGCGGTTTTCACAATCACTTGATGGGTGCTGTTATTTGCTAAATCAAGCACAAAGGATTTATCTATTTTTAGTTCACTAAAGTGATAGTTAACTAAGTAGCTCAATGACGCATAGCCGGTACCAAAGTCATCCAGCACGACTTTAACCCCCAATACGCGCAACTCATCTACTAGCATGATCAACGCTTGTTGGCTTTCTACAAACGCCGATTCGGTGAGCTCAAATTTTAATAACTGCGCGGGTACTTGGTATTTAATTAAAATGTTTTCTACTTTTTCAACTAAGTTATTAATGCTGAGGTTCTTGGCACTTAGGTTGACACTAATGGTATGCGCTGTGTAGTTTTGCTGGGCAAAGTTATTTATGTCTTTGCAGGCTTGCTCAATCACCCATAGCGTTAGCTCGTTGATAATACCTGTGTGTTCAGCCAGCAAAATGAGCTGCTCTATGGATATGTTTTTAAATTCAGCCACTGGCCAGCGCAGTAGTGCTTCGGCGCCTCTGACCTGATTGTTACTGAGGTTTATTTGTGGCTGATAATACAGTGCCAGTTGATTGTTTTTAATTGCCTGTTGCAGCTTAGCTGCCAAGGCCACGTCCATCATTAGCTGCTCTTTACCCGTTGAACTACTGACTTTATTACTGTTGCCTTTGGCATTTTTAAGCGCTGAGTAGCCATGCTGTAACCAATAATCAAAGTCATCACTGTCATTGAGGTAACTAATGCCTATAGAATAATTTAGCTGTAAATTTAAACCTTTTATTTCGTACTGTTTAGGTAGCCCAGTCAGTATTTTAGTGAGCCGCTCTGTAAGCATAGCTTGGCTTTGGGTTTTACTCGAAATACACGCAAACACGCCACTGCCTAAATCGACAAATTGGTTATTGGCGCTTAAATCGCTATCAAGATCAATAAACTCCCGTTCATAACTGAGCTGTAGCGCGAGTTTATCGGCCACGTGTCTTATCAGTGTGTAACCTTGTGCTGGGGTGATAATGGTATTGAGCGAGTTAAAATGACGAATTTTAATTAAACACAACGCAAACTGGCGTTGCTGGGCTTGCAGTGCCATAAACGCTTGCTTGAGCTTAGCGCTGTTAAGTAACTTAGTTTGTTGCGTATGGGTGGCGTGATACAAGGCGCGCTCTCTTTGATAGCGTACTCTATCGGCAAGCGCCATCGCCATTAATACCACCTCACACAAAATAGCCACTAAAAAAGCATGGTGTGTGGCAAAGCTATAGGGCAGGATCCCGGTTAGCTCTAATGGTTGAATTGCCGCGCCTAATATTAACGGCACCCAAGACAGTACATAATATTTAGCCCAGCGAAAGCCACTGCGTAATTTATTATAAATTAAAATAATGCAGACAATATAAAGCAACGCCATGATCACAAAAAACAGTGGGGCGGCAATATTTTCAGGTATAAATAAGCTTGCCACGGCTAACACCAGCATCAAGGCTAACAAGGCTAAACTCAGGGTATAGCGCCAGCACTTGTCTTTATGGTAGCGTAAAAACATGGTACAAAACGCCAGCGTAAAAAAGGCGATGGCGTAATTACTCAGCACTATTTTTTCATGTAGCCATAACTGCCAAGCGGTTGGCCATAAATAAAAACCAAAGCCTAACACCGCGCCCATCAGGGTAATTGCACTGATAATATAGCCAATGTAGATTAAGTAAACGCGGTCTTTAATGCCAAAATACAGTACTAAGTTATACAGCGCGGCCATTAATAATACGCCAACAAAAATCCCCCAAATACCCGCTTGTGAGCGTACTAAGTCGATAAACTCTTTATTGCGATAAAGGTTAACAGGGGTTTTACTGATCCCTATGGTGTCTATTTTTATAACCAAGCGCTGGGTAGATTTACTGGCTAAAGTAAAACGATAATGTGGCACACTGTATTGAAATAACGATAATGAAGGTTGTTTATCGCCAAAGTGTTGGGTATCGAGCAATTGATTTTGTGCATTAAGCTGATACACGGTGAGGTGATCAACCATAGGGTTATCAAAGTGGGCAACAATTTGTTCTGCCTTGTTGCTTTTGTTATTTAGTTCGATAAACAACCAGTAATTTTGTTCAGCGAAGCTCCAGGGAATGTGGGTCAACGGCTGGTTAATGCGCAGCTGTGGTTGCTTTATGATCTGATCAAAATCGAGTTGTTTGCTGTTATCGATATAGTAAGCATAGTTTAAGTAAACGGGGGCGATTTTATCAATAGTGTAACGCGTCGGCGTCACTAGGTTGGATGCTAACGTATTGATGATAAAAAAGATCAGCACGAGTATAGCGACCGCTAACGCGTGATAACGTAAAGTTTTAAAATCCAATGTTACTCAGTACTTTATAAAGGCCCTATTAAGCTAATAAGTGTAGCACTAAAAAAGCGCAGTAAACTGCGCTTTTTTAGTGCTATATTAACCACAAGGGCATTATGTGTTATTGCTCTCGAGCAATTGCACGATACGCAATATCGGTACGGTATTCCATGCCATCCCAGCTAATTTGCTTAACCAATTGGTAGGCGCGTTGCTGGGCTTCGGTTACCGTGTTACCTAATGCGGTGGCACACAGTACGCGTCCGCCAGCGGTTACTACGCTATCACCATCTTGCTTGGTGCCGGCATGAAATACTTTTTCGCCAGCCGGGTAGTTAACCTGTAAGCCTGTAATCGCATCGCCTTTCGGATAAGCATCTGGGTAGCCTTTGGCAGCAAGTACCACACCTACAGCCGCACGAGGGTCAAACTCAATGGTGGTTTTATCCAGCTCTTCGCGATTCGCCGCTTCAATTAACTCAACTAAATCAGATTGCAAGCGCAACATCATAGGTTGTGTTTCAGGATCGCCAAAACGGCAGTTATATTCAATGACCTTAGGTGTGCCATCGGCATCAATCATTAAGCCCGCGTATAAAAAGCCCGTGTATGGATGGCCTTCTGCAGCCATGCCTTCTACAGTTGGGTAAATTACTTCGTTCATAATGCGCTGGTGGATTTCAGCGGTAACTACTGGCGCCGGTGAGTAGGCACCCATGCCGCCAGTATTCGGGCCCGCATCGCCATTATAAGCACGTTTATGATCTTGGCTGGTGGCGAATGGCAGTACGTTTTTGCCATCAACCATAACGATAAACGATGCTTCCTCACCGTCTAAAAACTCTTCAATAACCACGCGGCTACCGGCTTCACCAAAGGCATTACCGGCTAACATATCGCGAATTGCCGCTTCAGCCTCTGCTTCAGTCATCGCCACAATCACGCCTTTACCTGCGGCTAAGCCATCGGCTTTAATCACAATCGGTGCACCTTTGGCTTTTAAGTAAGCAAGGGCAGGTTCGATTTGTTCAAACGTTTGGTAGTCGCCAGTCGGTATATTATGGCGAGCTAAAAAGTCCTTAGTAAATGACTTCGAGCCTTCCAGCTGAGCAGCGCCCGCTGTGGGGCCAAAAATAGCCATATTATGTTCACGAAACTTATCAACCACACCTAATACCAACGGCACTTCGGGGCCCACTATGGTTAGCTCAACGTTATTTTGCTGAGCAAACTGCAGTAAACCGTCTAGGTCGTCTACATTAATGGCAACGTTTTCAAGTTTTGGTTCAAGTGCGGTGCCGGCATTACCAGGGGCAACAAATACAGTGTTTACTTTGGTGTTTTGAGCGGCTTTAAACGCAAGTGCGTGTTCGCGGCCGCCGCTGCCGATGACTAAAACATTCATGGCGAAAAATTCCTATTTAAAGCGGTTTTTTAAATTTCAGCGTCATTCGGTCGCTTTCACCAATGGCTTTATATTTAGCGGCATCTTGCTCGCCTAAACGTAAGCTTGGTGGTAGCGTCCACACCCCTTTAGGGTGATCAGCTGTATCCAGAGGGTTTGCATTAATGTCGCTATCTGCTACAAATTCAAAGCCGGCTTGTTTGGCCAGCGCTATTACCACACTTTGTTTCATATAACCCGATGACTGTTGCATCTCGTCAGCACGGTCTTCAGGCAGGCGGTGTTCAACAACCCCTAACGTTCCCCCTGGTTTGAGCGCTGTATAAAAAGATTTAAAGGCATTACTTGCCGCGTCTTTATCTTTGCTCATATACCAGTTATGTACGTTGCGAAACGTGAGTACCATGTCGGCACTGCCAGCTGGGGCAATCGCTAAATGTGTGGAAGGTGCAAACTCGGTCAGTTTAACATCGCTAAAACGTGCGTCGTTCGCTATTTTAGTTTTAAAGCCGGCAAGTGAGCGTTGGTAGTAACCAACCGATGAATCAGCAGGAAAGTGCGCAGCGTAATAGGTGCCTTGCGCTTTCAGTGCTGGCGCTAAAATTTCACTGTACCAACCACCGCCAGGGGCAATTTCAACTACCGTCATGGTGGGCTCAAAGCCAAAAAATGCCAGTGTTGCTAATGGGTGGCGATATTGGTCACGGTCACTATTACGTTCACTCGATTGAACCGCCTGCTGCAACGCAGACTCATGGCCTTGATTGTGGGCTAATGTCATGGTTGAGCTTAACGATAGGGTAGCAACCAGTAGCGTTTTTAGGGCAAATTTCATCGTCTAATCCTTCACATTATAATTAATAGTGGTTATAGAATAAGCACAATACGTGAATTTGTCGCAAACCAAAAGGGCTAACTGCAAGCGTTAGCCCTTTACGGGATTAGTGACGGAAGTGGCGCATGCCGGTAAACACCATGGCCATGCCTGCTTCATCTGCTGCTGCAATCACTTCGGCATCACGCATTGAACCACCAGGCTGAATTACCGCAGTAATGCCAGCTTCAGCAGCGGCATCAATACCATCACGGAATGGGAAGAACGCATCCGAGGCCATTACAGAGCCTTTTACTTCAAGGTTTTCATCGGCGGCTTTAATACCAGCAATTTTTGCAGAGTAGACACGGCTCATTTGGCCGGCACCTACACCTATGGTCATGCCGTCACGGGCATACACAATGGCGTTAGATTTCACAAATTTAGCCACTTTCCAGCAGAATAATAAGTCTTTAAGCTCTTGCTCAGTAGGTTGACGCTTAGAGACGACTTTTAAATCGCCTTGGGTAACCATACCTAAGTCGCGGTCTTGCACTAAAATGCCACCATTAACACGTTTAATGTCTTGGCCGCCTACTTTGGCTGAAAACTCACCACACACTAATAAACGCACGTTTTGTTTTGCGGCAACAATTTCAGCCGCAGCATCAGACACGCTAGGCGCAATAATGACTTCAACAAATTGGCGCTCAACAATGGCTTGTGCCGTAGCTGCGTCAAGCTCTTGGTTAAAGGCAATAATGCCACCAAATGCTGAGGTAGGATCGGTTTTGAACGCACGCTCGTACGCTTCAAGAATGTTGCCACCGATTGATACGCCACATGGATTGGCGTGTTTTACAATAACACACGCAGGGGCATCAAACTCTTTAACACACTCAAGTGCAGCATCGGTATCGGCAATGTTATTAAACGACAGGGCTTTGCCTTGTAGTTGTGTTGCTGTTGCGACAGAAGCTTC
>NZ_JBFJHD010000140.1:0-7749 GCF_041613455.1 Pseudoalteromonas sp.
AGTTCTCTATAATTCGTCGTCATTGCAGGGGCGTAGTTCCAATTGGTAGAACAGCGGTCTCCAAAACCGACGGTTGGGAGTTCGAATCTCTCCGCCCCTGCCATTTCTTCTTTACATCGTATTTATTACTTCTTATATTACCTTACTTACTAATTTCATCGAGTCGTTATGCATTCACGTTACGCAGCTGTTTTTGGTATAGAAAACCTCACATTAAATCAGCATTATCAAGCGTTAAATAGCCAGAGCACACACACAGTTACTGAAAACAGCACGCCGCAGACTATGCTGCTCACTGAGCAATTATTTGCTGATATTAAGCGCGCCATAGCCCCGCTGACTATAAATACGGTGGTACAAAGCACAGCACTGCAACTGCAGGGCGAGCAGTTAGCGCTACCAAATCCACAGCTCAGCACGGCCGATAAACGTGCTTTATGGGCCTTAATGAGTGAACAGCTTGATAAACTTTAAATCTGTAGATGAAAACGCCATACCCCAGTTGATGGCTATCGAAATGGCATGCCATAGCCACCCATGGGCGTTAAGTACCATGAGTTCGTGTATAGGTGGGCGCTATTTTAATTTAGCGGCATTTGCAGGTGATACTATGGTTGGTTTTTATATTGGTGAAAAAGCCGGCCCAGACTTTACTTTAATGGATATTTGCGTGTCTCCCAGCGAGCAGGGAAAAGGTATTGCCAAGCAGCTATTAACAAAATTTATTGAGTATGGCGAACAGCAAAATGCGGAAAACTTATTTTTAGAAGTGCGCGAGTCAAACCGCCGTGCGATTAAACTCTACGAGCGGGCGGGCTTCACTGAAATGTCAGTGCGTAAAAATTACTACCCAAGCGATGAGCCGGCTAAAAATGGTTTTGAAGATGCAATTTTAATGGGCATGGCATTGGGCTTAAATTTTCAATAATAGCTGCTCACACTAGGTTATGGTTGGTTGTGATAGTGTGCTCAATGGCGCTGATTAGCTGGCTGTTTAGCAAGCTGATTTGTGCGCTGTCATTCGCTTTAAGAGCGGCTTCGAGTTCAGTGGCGCGCTGATAAATTTCGCTAAAATTAAAACATCCGGCACTGCCTTTTATATTATGCGCTACAGCACGTAATGCCGTGTGATCTGCCGCTTGCTGCAATTGGGCTAAAGAGGTTGGTAGGTTGGCGATGTAGCGGTCATTAATTTGCTGAAATTTATCACTTTTTAATAATTCGTCCCACTTATTTTGATTGTCTTTTTCTAGATGCAAGTAACTCACTAATACACTTTCTAGGGCTTCTTTATCAATGGGTTTAGCCAGTGCTTTGTCGCATCCTGCGGCAATATAAGTTTCGACGTCATGGTTCATTACATTCGCGGTGAGCGCAATAATAGGCCCGTCATAGGCCGCGTCGCGTAATATTTTAGTTGCTTCTAATCCTCCCATCACCGGCATTTGCATATCCATAATAATTAACTGGTAGTCATTCATCAGCGCCATTTCAACGGCTTCAGCGCCATTGCTGACAATATCGGGTTCCAGTCCCCATGTTTGCAGCAGTAATTTAATCAGTAATTGGTTATCGGGGTTATCCTCAGCCACCAGTATTTGCGCATCAAAGCTATTGCTGGCAAAGGAAAGTTGCGGATCTTTTTCGGGAACCAACTGTTGAGGATCACGTAACAATAAACTTTCGGCAATGGGAGTGGCTAAATTACAGGCGACCGTAATAGTAAAGCAACTGCCTTTATCTACTTCACTTTGTACGCTAATGTCGCCGCCAAGTAGTTGCGCTAAATTTTTTGAAATACACAGTCCCAGACCGGTGCCGCCAAAGCGTCGTGTGGTGGTGGCATCGGCTTGCTCAAAAGGAGTAAAAAGACGCTTAATTTGACTCTCTACTAGGCCAATACCGGTGTCTTCAATGTCAAATATCAAGGTTTGCTGTGCTTGATAACGCGCCTTAATAGTGACCGTTCCTTGCTCGGTAAACTTCACCGCATTACTGGCTATATTAATTAAAATTTGTTTTAAGCGGGTCACATCACTGTAAATCGTATGTGGTAATGGCAGCTGGTAATTAATAGTAAATGCGAGCTTTTTTTGTTGCGCTAGCGGGGCAATAATTGATTCGACATCATGCAGTAAGCGTACAACATTGAGCGGGGCTTGCTCTGTGGCTAATTTTTCGGCTTCAATTTTCGATAAGTCTAAAATATTATTAATCAGCTCTAATAAATGTTTTGAGTTACGTAAAATAGTTGCCAAATGTTGTTTGTCATTACTCACTTCGTGATTATGTAATAGCTGTTCGGTAAAGCCCATAATAGCCGTAAGTGGGGTGCGTATTTCGTGACTCATATTGGCTAAAAAACGACTTTTAAGTTGGTTTGCTTGCTCTGCTTCGGCAATCGCCAACTCTAACTGGCGGTTCATGTTTTCGAGCGCTTTGGTGCGGCTTTCTACTTTATCTTCTAAGTGATGCTTATATTCTTCAAGCTGCTCTTGATAGTGCCGAATTTGATTAACCATGTGGTTAAAGTCGTTAAACAAGATACCCACTTCATCATTGGTATGGGCTGGTAACGAAACCGATAAATCACCGTCGCCAACGCGATGGCTTGCTTCGCCGAGCAACTCTATTGGGTTTAATAATAAATTACGTACCACAATAAAA
Organism: Pseudoalteromonas sp.; assembly: GCF_041613455.1. GTDB lineage: Bacteria > Pseudomonadota > Gammaproteobacteria > Enterobacterales > Alteromonadaceae > Pseudoalteromonas. The sequence continues at coordinate 2,668 of NZ_JBFJHD010000140.1, forward strand.
ATTAATATCGGTAAGGTGATCACCGAAATAATGACAATTAACCCGGTTATTAAACTAATCGCCATGCCTGATTGGTAAAGCACCGCTTTAGGGATAGTCGACACATAGTAACCGCCATTCATTTGCACCGCAAAAATCATCCGCTCTATTTTATCGATACTGGAAAGTTCGATGGTTGAAAGGCTGCCAAAGTCGGCTAAATTGCGTACTTGGTTTAACTCATATTCGCTGATGTAGTGGCCACGAATGTTGTAATCTGAGCTGAATAAAATTTTACCTTCGTTGCTCACTAATAAATTAAGCGTATTATTATACGGCGCTTCTAAAATGCTGGTATTAAGGATTGACGGCTCAACGTGCAAAATAATAAACCCCAGCTGTTGTGGGCGTTTTAAGTAGTAATCAATACTATAAATACGTTGAATAAAGTACAGGTTGGTGGTGCCATCGGGTTTTTGCACCATAAATTGCTGCTGACTTAAGTTACTTTGTTGCACTTGCTCTAAAAAAGGATAGCTTTTAGGCGCGACGGTTAAATTACTAGAATAGTAGGCATCACTTTGCCCGTCTGTAGAAATTAAATTAACGCTAATTATATCGGGGTAAGCTTCGCTGTAGCTGGCAAATACATCCATTAAGGCACCCAAGCGATAGGTGTAGCCGCCATCGCTGTGTCCGCCATTGGTTAAAAAGTCACTAAGCACCGGCGAAGTAGACAGCAATTTTGCGGTAGAGTGAAACGAGTCGATATAGTTAAATACTTTTTGTTGTTGCTGCTCAACAAAGCGACTCATAATTAAATCAGCTTGTTTTTGTGTTGAGTTAGTCACATTAGTGAGGGTAAAACCTCCTAAAAATAACAATGGCAATATAACGAGCGGAGTTATATACCATAATAGCCTAATGCTTAACTTACTGGTTTTCATTACCAAACAACACATCCTCCATGCAATTTGTTAATAATATGGTGTAGTGCGCTATTACTCAAGCACTGCGTTTGTTTAATTAACAGGGTTACCGTAATTTATAGTGAGCTATTAATCACCTAAATGCGCGCGCATATTGAGTTAATAAAAAAAGAATCAGTTAATAACTAAGCATTGATTGTTTATAGCGCGAAGATCAGCGAAAATAGTCTGTAATTACGATTAACATAGCGGATCGCGTGTGATGAGCTAAATTGGCTTTTTACTAGGGTGTGTTGAGCTTTCGGGGTTAAGTAATCTAGCTCTGAAACGTCAGCATACATAGATGTCCGTATTCAAACTAAAAGAACCTTTTTAATGGCAGATCAAACTCTCCTCAGCGAAATTAATAAACGACGTACTTTCGCAATTATTTCGCATCCCGATGCGGGTAAAACCACCATCACCGAAAAAGTATTGTTATTCGGACAAGCAATTCAAAAAGCCGGTACCGTAAAAGGCCGCGGCTCCAACCAGCATGCAAAGTCTGACTGGATGGAAATGGAAAAAGAGCGTGGTATTTCTGTAACCACCTCGGTAATGCAGTTCCCATACAACAATGCACTGGTTAATTTACTCGATACTCCAGGACACGAAGACTTCTCGGAAGACACTTATCGTACATTAACCGCGGTGGATTCGTGCTTAATGGTGATTGATGCGGCAAAAGGGGTTGAAGATCGTACCCGTAAACTCATGGAAGTAACGCGCCTACGTACCACACCTATCGTGACCTTTATGAATAAGTGTGACCGTGATATTCGCGACCCCATGGAGTTACTCGACGAAGTTGAAACCGAGTTAAATATTGCCTGTGCACCGATCACTTGGCCAATTGGTTGTGGTAAAGAGTTTAAAGGCGTGTACCACATTCATAACGATGAAGCGGTATTATATAAAACCGGTCAAGGTCATAAAATTCAAGACGTTCATACCATTAAAGGACTCGATAACCCAGAGCTAGATAACGCCATTGGCGAAGAGCTTGCTGCGCAGTTACGCGATGAGTTAGAGCTGGTTGTAGGGGCATCGAACGAGTTTGATTTAGAGCTATTCTTAGCCGGCGAGCTTTCGCCGGTGTATTTTGGTACCGCCTTAGGTAACTTTGGTGTAGACCACGTACTTGATGGTTTAACGAAGTGGGCACCGACACCACTGCCGCGCGAAACAGAAGATCGTCAAGTGGTGGCAACGGAAGAAAACTTTACCGGGTTTGTGTTTAAAATTCAGGCCAACATGGACCCGAAACACCGTGACCGTATTGCCTTTATGCGCATTGTATCGGGTAAGTACAGCCAAGGCATGAAAATGAATCATGTGCGCATTGGCAAGCAGGTCAGTATCTCTGATGCGGTGACCTTTATGGCGGGTGATAGAGAGCGCGCCGCAGATGCCTATGCTGGCGATATTATTGGTTTACACAACCACGGTACAATTCAAATTGGTGACACCTTTACCCAAGGCGAAAAGTTAAAATTCAGCGGTATTCCTAACTTTGCCCCTGAATTATTCCGCCGTATTCGTTTGCGCGATCCTCTTAAGCAAAAGCAGCTGCTCAAAGGCTTAGTACAGCTTTCAGAAGAAGGGGCTGTGCAGGTATTTAGACCGCTTATTAATAACGACTTAATTGTGGGCGCCGTGGGTGTGCTGCAGTTTGATGTGGTTGTAGCGCGGTTAAAAGCGGAATATAACGTTGATGCCATTTATGAAGGTGTCAACGTCAATACCGCACGCTGGGTAAGCTCAGATGATGTGAAAAAGTTTGAAGACTTTAAACGTAAGTGTGAAAGTAATTTAGCGCTAGATGGCGGTGATAACTTAACCTACATAGCGCCAAGCCGAGTAAATCTTAACTTATCAATAGAGCGTTACCCTGAGGTAACCTTTAGCCATACTCGCGAAAACTAGAAGCCACTTACTTAGATTAAATGCAAGCCTGCGCTAGCGGGCTTATTAAGGTAAACACTATGAACATTCGTACCCTATTAGTAGAAAAAGCTGTTGCCGCGATGATTGCCGCAGGCCTACCTGAAGATACTAACCCTGCTGTAACGCAAAGCACCCGCCCACAATTTGGTGATTACCAAATTAATGGCGCAATGGGCGCAGCTAAAAAAATGAAAAGCAACCCACGAGAGCTTGCGCAAAAAATCATTGATAACTTGGATGTTAGCGATATTGCCGAAAAAACAGAAATTGCCGGCCCAGGGTTTATTAATATTCATTTAAAGCCAGCGTTTTTAGCACACAGTGTTAAAGCCGCGAACCAAGATGCAAAATTAGCGGTGAACGAGCACGCTAAACCACAAAAAGTCGTGGTTGATTACTCATCGCCTAACCTTGCCAAAGAAATGCACGTAGGTCATTTACGTTCAACTATTATTGGTGATGCAATTGTACGTGCACTTGAATTTAGAGGCGATACCGTAGTGCGTCAAAATCACATGGGTGATTGGGGCACACAGTTTGGTATGCTAATCGCGCACTTAGAAGATCAAATTAGCCAAGGCGTCGACTTAGAAGCAGTCGCCCTTGCTGACTTAGAAACTTTTTACCGCGACGCTAAAAAGCGCTTTGACGATGAAGCCGGTTTTGCCGATAAAGCCCGTGACTACGTGGTTAAATTACAAGGTGGCGACGCGCATTGTGAAAAACTATGGAAGCTATTTATTGCCACTTCAGTTAAGCACTCTGAAGAGGTATACAAGCGTTTAAATGTAACACTTACGCAAGCCGATATCATGGCTGAAAGTGCTTACAACGCAGAACTAAACGATATTATTAGCTTACTCAAAGATAAAAATATTGCCGTTGAGTCGCAAGGTGCTCAAGTGGTATTTTTAGACGAGCTAGCTAACAAAGATGGCGAGCCATCAGCGTTTATCGTACAAAAGTCAGGTGGCGGCTTTTTATATGCCACCACCGATTTAGCGGCCTGTGATTATCGTTCAAACAAATTAGGCGCTGATCGCATCTTAATATTTGTAGATGCCCGCCAAAGCTTACACTTTAACCAAGTAGAGCTAACCGCGCGTAAAGCCGGTTTATTACGCGCTGCAACCAGTTACGAATTTTGCCCGTTTGGCACCATGATGGGCGCCGACAATAAGCCTTTTAAAACCCGTACCGGCGGCACGGTTAAATTAGCCGACTTGCTCGAAGAGTCAATTAATCGTGCTGCAGCTAAGCTTGCTGAGCGTGAGTCAGATTTAAGTGAGCAAGAGCGCAGTGAAATAGCGCGTAAAGTGGGGATTGGCGCGGTTAAATATGCCGACCTTTCTAAGCACCGTACCAGCGATTACATTTTTAACTGGGACAGCATGTTAAGCTTTGAAGGCGCAACCGCACCTTACTTACAGTATGCGTATACCCGGGTTCGCAGTATTTTCCGCAAATCAGGGGTTGATGCCACCACGTTAAATGCCGACGTTGCCATTACAGAGCCGCAAGAAAAAGCACTCGCACTTAAATTACTACAGCTAGAAGAAGTGCTTGATTTAATGATCAGCGAGGCAACGCCACATGTACTGTGTAGTTACCTGTATGAACTCGCTAGCCTATACATGACCTTCTACGAAGCGTGCCCTGTACTTAAAGAAGGCGTAGCGCCAAGCGTTCGTGATAGCCGTTTAGTGTTATGTAATTTGGTGGCAGATACGCTGCGCACAGGTTTAGATCTGCTAGGCATTGAAGTCATGGAGCAAATGTAATCACCGTCGTATTTTAAGCTAATACTGCGTTACCCAACCCGACTTACCCTAATCACATACAAACCGTATGCTCATAGGGATAAGTCGAGTTGGGCGCCTTGTCTTAGGCTAAACTACTTAGGTGAACAGTCTGCTGCGCGTAGTTCGCTTTGACGGCGTTGTTGTGCTTTTTTAGCCTAAGTCACATACTATAAACGTATGCTCCTTGGCATAAAAAAGCACTCCGCCTTGTCAGCACTCCTACACTTGCAGATGGTGTTAAGCTTATACTTGACACTTTCCAGTAAGTTCATCAAATTTGTAGCTGATAGCTGATAGCTGATAGCTGATAGCTGATAGCTGATAGCTGATAGCTGATAGCTGATAGCTGATAGCTGATAGCTGATAGCTGATAGCTGATAGCTGAT
>NZ_JBFJHD010000141.1:0-7745 GCF_041613455.1 Pseudoalteromonas sp.
ATTCTTTTAGCTATAAGCCGGGTTTTAGAGGCTATATTTTAAAGCCTTTTTCGGGTAAAACGCACCAGTTACGGGTGGCGTTAAAAAGCATAGGCGCGCCCATTTTAGGTGATACTGCCTATGCGGGCTCGCCCAGTGAACGCACCTACCTGCATGCCTTTGCGGTTGATTTTTTATGGCATGAACGGGTAATGCAATTTACGCTGTTACCCAATAACGGCAGCGAGTTTGCGCAATTAATAGCCGATGATGATTTTAAAGCCTGGCAAACGCCATGGCAACTGGATTGGTAAATGACTGATAAAGTAACAGACATCCGCTTTGGCGGGATCAAACGTTTATATGGCCAGCAACAATTTGACTGGTTACAACAGGCGCATTTTTGCGTAATTGGCATTGGCGGTGTAGGCAGTTGGGCTGCTGAGGCGCTGGCGCGTACTGGAGTGGGCAAACTCACGCTGATTGATTTAGATGATATTTGCGCCACCAATGTGAATCGCCAAATTCACGCGTTAACCGGCACCGTTGGGCAAGCTAAAGTCGATGCGATGAAAGCGCGCTGTGAGTTAATAAATCCTGCGTGTGAAGTACAGATCATTGATGACTTTATTACCCTAGATAATATTCGTGAGCATATTCAAAATTTCGACTACGTGATTGACTGCATTGACGCCGTTAAAGAAAAAGCGGCGGTAATCGCGCATTGTAAACGTAATAAAATCGCTATTATTACTACCGGTGGCGCGGGTGGGCAAACCGATCCGAGTCAAATTACCTTTGGTGATGTAGCAAAAACCACTCAAGATCCGTTGCTGGCGAAAGTCCGCTACATTTTACGCAAACAGTATAACTTTAGTAATAACCCTAAACGTAAGTTTAATGTTGATTGTGTTTACTCTACTGAGCAACTGGTTTACCCGGGAACTGATGGCACGGTCTGCCATGCTAAGCAAAATGCCGATGGCAGCATGAATATGGACTGTAATAATGGTTTTGGCTCAGTGACGATGATCACCGGCAGCTTTGGTTTTTTTGTTGCCGCCAAAGCGGTGCGCAAGTATTTAGATAAACAACAACGTGTTGCAAAAGCCTAGCTAGATTTAGCTAAGCTTTTGCTTTGCCATGGTTTGGATTGTGTCGACCATGGCTTTAATACCGTTACCACGCGACGGGCTTAAGTGATTAATCAGCCCGAGCTTTTCAAATTCTTCATAGGCATTCACTGTTAACACTTGCTCAGGAGTAAGGCCGTTATACAGGGCTAATATTAACGCCAATAAGCCCTTTACAATGCGTGTATCAGAATCGCCAACCACGACTAAGGTATTTTCGCTTAAATCAAACTCGACAAATAACCATACTTTACTTTCGCAGCCGGGTACTAATGCACTGTCAATCTTTAACACCTCAGCCAGCGGCGGTAATGTTTTCCCTAATAGCATTATTTCTCGGTATTTTTGTTGCCAAGCTGAGGCATTTTTAATTGGCTCGACCGTTTTATTAAAAATATTTGTCATTTCTTATCCCACATTAGTCTAATAGTGCAATACAATTTTGCAGTGCAAAGATGAAATTATCGACGTCTGCGCGGTTATTATAGAACGCCAAGCTGGCTCTTAAGCTGCCATTAATGCCTAAATGCGTCATTAATGGTTGAGTACAGTGATGCCCACTACGTAGAGCAACACCATATCCGTCAAGTAATGTTGCCAAATCATAAGGATGTTCATTTTTATAGTTAAAGCATAAGGTACCAATATTATGTTTTAACTCACTGTAGAGCGTAATGCCGTCAATTTTTAGCAGTTTATGCGCCGCATATTGTAATAATGCTTGCTCGTGATTAACGATATCTTGGTGATTTAAGCGGTTTAAGTAATCGAGCGCGGCACCAAACCCCAGCACCCCCGCAATATTGGGGGTACCGGATTCAAATTTTGCCGGCGCTTCACGGAACGTGCTGTGTGTTAACGTAACGGTTTCAATCATCTCCCCACCAGTTTGATAAGGTAATAAGGAGTTTAACAGGGCTGAGCGACCATACAGAGCGCCTAAGCCGGTTGGCCCTAACATCTTATGTGCCGAAAACACATAAAAGTCGCAGTCTAGGGTGTTTAAATTGCTTTTTAAATGCAGTGCACCTTGGGCACCGTCAACCAGTACTAAGCAGCCCACTGACTTAGCACAGCGTATTAACGGCGCTAAATCGGTAATATTGCCTAAGGTATTTGATGCCTGTGAAATGGCTAATAATTTTGGCTTGTGCAGCGCAATAAAGTCACAACAGGCGTCAATATCAAAGGTGGCGTCGGCGTTGAGTGGCAACACCGCAAGTGTCGCGCCGGTTTGCTGAGTTAAAACTTGCCACGGAACGATATTAGCGTGGTGATCGAGCGGGGTAATTACTACAGTATCACTACTCGTAATTTGGTTTTTTAAGCCATTAGCAACTAAATTTATCGCTTCTGTTGCCCCTTTAGTCCAGACAATTTCGTTACTGGCAACGCCGAAATAGGCCGCTGTTTTGTCGCGCACCTGTTCATAGCGCTGGGTAGCTTGCTCGCTTAGCGTATGACGGCCGCGATGCACATTGGCATTTTGCTCGCTATAAAAGGCGTTTGTTGCATCTATTACGCATTGGGGTTTGTGTGTGGTGGCCGCTGAATCTAAATAAGTGAGTGGCTGGTCGTTGATTGTTTGTTTTAGGGTAGGGAAATCCTGGCGAATTTTAGTGAGATCAAACGAAGTAACAGACATAGGCTCATTTATTTAGTCAGAGGAAGGCGAGAATTGTAATCTGTTTACAATAATTCTCAAGGGGTAGCTAATAAAAAAGGCCGCAATAGCGGCCTTTTAAACTGAACAGAGCAGATTAACGCTTGTCAGTTGGCGTGTAGTCACGTTGTGTATGGCCTTTGTAAAGCTGACGCGGACGGCTGATCTTATGACCAGGTTGAGATAGCATCTCATCCCAATGCGTGATCCAACCTACGGTACGTGCCATAGCAAAAATTACTGTGAACATGCTAGTAGGAATACCGATTGCTTTTAGAATAATACCTGAGTAGAAATCGACGTTAGGGTAGAGTTTCTTCTCAACAAAGTATGGGTCTTCAAGGGCAATTTGCTCAAGCTTCATAGCAATATCCAACAGTGGATCTTCGATATTTAGCTCAGCTAGTACTTCGTGACACGTTTGACGCATTACGGTGGCACGTGGGTCGAAGTTTTTGTAAACACGGTGACCAAAGCCCATAAGACGGAACGGGTCTGACTTATCTTTGGCTTTTGCTACGTATTCGTCGATACGGTCAACCGAACCAATTTCTTCTAACATGTTTAAACATGCTTCGTTAGCGCCGCCGTGAGCAGGGCCCCACAGTGATGCGATACCCGCAGCAATACAAGCGTATGGGTTAGCACCCGATGAACCTGCAAGACGTACCGTAGACGTTGATGCGTTTTGCTCGTGATCAGCATGAAGCATGAATATTTTATCCATTGCTTTAGCTGTTACTGGGTTAACTTTGTATTCTTCAGCAGGTACAGAGAACATCATGTGTAAGAAGTTTTCTGCATAGCTTAGGTCATTACGTGGGTATACAAACGGTTGACCAATGTTTGTTTTATACGCCATTGCCGCAATGGTTGGTAGCTTAGCGATGAGTTTTACAGCGCTAATTTTACGTTGTGCCGCATCGTTAATATCTAAGTCTTCATGGTAAAAAGAAGACAACGCACCCACTACACCACATAGCATTGCCATTGGGTGAGCATCAAAACGGAAACCTTGGAAGAAGGTTGCAATTTTTTCATCTAACATTGTGCTACGCGTGATTTGTTTTTCAAATTCATCGTATTGCGCTTTGCTAGGCAGCTCACCGTTTAACAGTAAGTAGCATAATTCTATATAGTTAGAGTCTTCAGCAAGTTGTTCGATTGGGTAGCCGCGATGTAATAACACACCTTTGCCACCATCAATGTAAGTGATTGAAGATTCACAAGAACCAGTCGACATAAAACCTGGGTCGTAAGTGAAATGACCGTGTGAGCCTAATGTACGCACGTCGATCACGTCTTGGCCAGCAGTACCTTGATAAATTGGAAGTTCGATTGGATCTAGACCATCAATATGGACTGTGGCTTTCTTATCTGCCATCTATGTATCTCCTATTAAGATAACTATTCTGATTTTTATACTCTAAAATCTGTTTTAAGCACATCCCTACATTTTAACGTGAAACAGGGGTGCAAAGTCAATTTTTATAAACGTTATGCATATATCTATAATAAATATTCGCTATCGAATGAATATTATACCATTGGCTAATTCGTAAAGATCTCAAAGTAAACAAGAATTGTAAAAAGGCTAGCGGCTATATATACTATCCAAGGTTTTTAACCGCATTGTCTTTAGGTAAACATTTTTTTACATTTTAACTTTTGCATCCTTGTGAACTTTAATCTGCATAAACGCGTTTACTTTGATAGTTCCATCAGAAATATTTGGTGGGTTTTAGAAAAACAAGTAGATGAGCCCCACTGTGGGCAAGATGGGCAAGTAACTGTGAAAAAGCAAAGACCTGTAAATCTAGATCTAACAACTATATCTATGCCGGCAACGGCTAAAGCATCAATTTTTCACCGCGTCACCGGTGTTGCATTGTTCTTCGCTTTAACGTTTGTCATTTGGGCTTGGTCAGAGTCTCTTTCTTCAGCTGAAAGTTTTGAATTCGTCAAGGGTCTGTTTAGCGGATTCATTGCCAAATTTATAGCTTGGGGCACCCTTTCTGTATTGGGTTATCACCTTATTGGTGGTATCCGTCACATGATTATGGATATGGGTCATTGGGAAGAACTTGAATCAGGTAACCTCAGCGCTAAAATTGCAATGGCACTTGGCGTTGTATTTGCCGTATTGGCAGGGGTGTGGATATGGTTTTAAATCAAGCAACTCTTAAACGTGATGGTGTACAAGATTTCGTATCTTTACGTACCACGGCATTAATAATCAGTGCGTATGCAATTTTTATTATTGGCTATTTTTTAGCAACGCCAGAAGTCACTTTCGAAGCCTGGACAGGCCTCTTCTCTAACTTAGCAATGAAAGGGTTTACGTTAATTACTCTTGTTTGCGTTATGGTTCATACCCGCATTGGCCTTTGGCAAGTTCTAACAGACTATGTTAAGTGCGCTAAGCTTCGTGCTGTGTTAGGTTTTTTACTAAACTTAATGGCCCTTGCTTACGTCGCTATTGGTCTTATTGTTTTATGGGGTGTATAAGTGAAATATTCTGTTCGTGAATTTGACGCCGTAGTAATTGGTGCCGGTGGTGCAGGTATGCGCGCCGCGCTAGCAATTACAGAATCTGGCAAAACGTGTGCATTAATATCTAAAGTATTTCCAACTCGCTCACACACTGTATCAGCACAGGGTGGTATTACAGTAGCGCTTGGTAATTCACACGAAGACAACTGGGAATGGCATATGTACGATACCGTTAAAGGTTCCGATTTTATCGGTGACCAAGACGCTATCGAGTATATGTGTCAAACGGGCCCAGAAGCTATTACTGAATTAGAAAACATGGGCTTACCATTTTCTCGTTTTGAAAATGGCCGTGTTTACCAACGTCCTTTCGGTGGTCAATCGAAAAACTTTGGTGGTGAACAAGCCGCACGTACTGCTGCAGCTGCTGACCGTACAGGTCATGCGTTATTACACCTTCTTTATCAACAAAACGTTAAAAATAAAACCAATGTGTTCTCTGAATGGTACGCACTTGATTTAGTTAAAAACGATAACGGTGATGTAGTAGGCTGTACTGCTATTGAAATTGAAACAGGCGAAGTTGTTTATTTCAAATCAAAAGCAGTGGTATTGGCAACCGGTGGTGCAGGGCGTATTTTCGCATCTACCACTAATGCACACATCAACACCGGTGACGGCGTTGGTATGGCAACACGTGCTGGTATTTCTATGCAAGACATGGAAATGTGGCAGTTCCACCCAACGGGTATTGCCGGTGCAGGTACGCTAGTAACGGAAGGTTGTCGTGGTGAAGGTGGTTATCTTTTAAATAAAGATGGCGAGCGCTTCATGGAACGTTACGCACCGAACGCAAAAGACTTAGCGTCGCGTGATGTGGTAGCACGTTCAATGATGACTGAAATCCGTGAAGGGCGTGGTTGTGATGGTCCTTGGGGTCCACACATCAAGCTTAAACTTGATCACTTAGGCGCAGAAACGCTTAACTTACGTCTTCCAGGCGTATGTGATCTGGCGAAAACATTTGCTCACGTTGATCCAGCTAAAGAACCGATTCCAGTAATCCCTACTTGTCACTACATGATGGGTGGTGTACCTACTAACGTTAATGGCCAAGCACTGCAAATCGATGCCAACGGCAACGAAAAAGTAGTAGAAGGCTTATTTGCAGTAGGTGAGATTGCGTGTGTATCAGTACACGGTGCGAACCGCCTTGGTGGTAACTCATTACTTGATTTAGTGGTATTTGGCCGCGCTGCGGGTAACTTCTTAGGTAAATACCTTAATGGTGTTGAAGCCTCTAAAGCGGCTTCTGAGTCTGATTTAGAAGCGTCACTGGCGCGTTATAATCGTTGGGAAAATTCAACGGTTGGCCAAGGTGAAGACCCAGTGCAAATCAAAAAAGACCTACAGCAATGTATGCAACTTAACTTCTCGGTATTCCGTGAAGGTGAGTCAATGGCTGCGGGTTTACAAGAGCTTAAAGAGATTCGTGAACGCCTTAAGCATGCGCGTCTGGATGATAAATCATCAGACTTCAACACGCAGCGTATCGAATGTCTTGAACTAGACAACTTAATGGAAACAGCGTACTCAACAGCAGTTGCTGCAAACTTCCGTACCGAAAGCCGTGGTGCACACTCTCGCTTTGACTTCCCAGATCGTGATGACGAAAACTGGTTATGTCACTCAGTATTCAATCCGCTAACGGATGAAATGAGCAAGCGTGATGTTAACTACGCGCCGAAGACGCGTGAAGCTTTCCCACCTAAAGCACGTACCTACTAGGAGCGAGACGATGGCACAAGTACAATTTTCAGTTTATCGTTACAATCCAGACGTTGACAACGCCCCGCGTATGCAAGATTACACTTTGCAAACCGAGGAAGGCCAAGACATGATGGTATTGGATGCACTTTTATTATTAAAAGAGCAAGATCCTACTTTATCATTCCGTCGTTCATGCCGTGAAGGTGTGTGTGGTTCAGACGGTGTAAACATGAATGGTAAGAATGGCTTAGCATGTATTACTCCTTTATCTACGCTACAAAAAAATGGCAAAGGTAAAATCGTAGTACGTCCATTACCTGGACTTCCTGTTGTTCGTGACCTTGTTATTGACATGAGTCAGTTCTACACTCAATACGAAAAAGTAAAACCTTATTTAATTAATGACGAGCCTACTGCAGGCGAACGTCTTCAATCTATTGAAGAACGTGATAAGTTAGATGGGCTTTATGAGTGTATTTTATGTGCATGTTGTTCTACATCGTGTCCTTCTTTCTGGTGGAATCCAGATAAGTTTATAGGTCCAGCAGGCCTTCTTCATGCTTACCGTTTCTTAGCTGATAGCCGAGATACTGCAACAGAAGAGCGTTTAGCCGACTTAGACGATGCATTCAGTGTGTTCCGTTGCCACAGTATCATGAACTGTGTTAGCGTTTGTCCTAAGGGTCTTAACCCGACTAAAGCAATTG
>NZ_JBFJHD010000142.1:0-7727 GCF_041613455.1 Pseudoalteromonas sp.
TTAAAAAGACTCCCTAGAATATATTGCGCGCACCATAACGAAACTTATATATTCTAAAAAGGAATTTAAAGCGCTTACATATAACCAGAAGTAATGAAAACGCGAGTAGCAACCCACGGTTCGTACCTGCCAAGCTATACCGCAATACTCAAGGTTGCGCTTATTTTGTGTAATCTCAAGCGCTTCGGTGATGCTGTAAATAGTCATTACTATTAGCATTCACTTTAAGCTTGAATAAAAAGCACAAATGCCGGATACTGTTTTTATATACAGTTGTGGCGATGTTATGAAAAAAGAATTACCAGCTAAATATTACTTAGCACACTTTGCAGAGCTTATTGAGTTTGTAACCAGTAAATGCAGCCATTTACTTGAGCCTAAGCACCACGAATTTATTAGTAAAGTTAACCAGCTTGATGAGCAAAGCCGGTGCATGTTAGCGCGAGTGTACTCGCGCAAGCCGTATTTAGTGCACACGCAATCGCTTAACTATGAAGAAATTCCCTCACCGCATCAGGCTATATATAGTTTAAAAACCGCGGGAATTTTATCTCAGCCCAACAGCCAGCATTATGCGCAGCTCTTAGCACAGTTAACAAAAGCGACGCTGCTGGAGTTGCTAACCCAGTATAATAATAAAATAAGCTTCAAAAAAAGCGCTGCTAAGGGCGAACTGATCACCATTGCCTGCCATTTTTTTAGTGAACATCGCGATGAACTAGCGCCTTTATATAGTCAATATGTGATTAATAACCGTGAAGACAACTACGAGTATTTTGAGTTTTTATTTGCTGGGCGTTTAAGCCGCGGCGATGTAAATCATCAAAACCGCTTTGTTATGCGCGATTTAGGCTTAACGACTACCCGTGAAGGGCACAGCGACAGCTTAGCGCGCTTTAACTCATTAGCTGAGGCGCAATCGAACTACGTATTAAATCGCTACCGTTTAGCGATTAAAGACCTTGATAAAGCGAAACATAAAACAGCAAATAGCACAGCGGCTTACAGTGCGTTGGCGCAATTAGTGGTTGCGCAACACGCAGAGGGTGCACAGGCGCACGACCTTAAAAACAAACTGCTGGTGAGGCTGTATAAACACCTCAAACATAGCGATAGCGAATGTGCCCTTGGCTTGCTTGATGCCTGTAGTGATAGTGCTGAGGCACAAGAAATTCAAATCAGAGAGCAGTACCGCTTAGGCAATAAAACCTGGGTAAAAGCGCAGCTAGAGCAAATAATAGAAAACCCACTCAGTGACGATTTACTGTATTTTGCTGACGACTTTTTAATGCGCAAGTTTAATAAACAAACGCGTTCGCGCTTGAGCACCCTGCTTGCAGAGACTCAGTGCGTGCTTGAAATTGACGAAATTTACCGCGGCGATGTAGAGCAAGGCGTCAATGAGCATTATACAGCGCAAGGGTTGCAAGTATTTAATACCGAAAACACGCTATGGCAAAGCCTGTTTGCGTTAGTGTTTTGGCAGGAGTTATTTGTTGATACGCCTTACCCGCCATGCAATGAATTTGATATTTATCCGCAAGTGTTAATGCTGGATAATTTTTATCAGCTGCAGCAGGCGCAAATAACAGCACGTTTAGCGGGATGTGCCACTAATCAGGCGTTACTTAATTTGGTATGCAACCATGCCGCCCAGTATTTTCAGCAAGCCAATGGCTTATTTAGCTGGCACGACAATCTGTTGTTACCGCTAGAGGCGCTTATTTTAAATAGCCCTATAAAGGCGTTAGTGGCGCATTTAACGGCGATGAGCAAACAGTATTTACAACTTAAAGACGGCTACCCCGACTTAATGGTGATTAATAATGGCACGGTGCATTTTGCAGAAGTAAAAGCGCCCGGCGATAAGCTCAGACGTAACCAACTAACGACCATAGATAAACTCAAAAGTGTCGGTTTTACCGTACAGATTGCGCTGGTTAAATGGTTTGTTGATCCTCACCGTATTTACAGCGTGGTAGATATAGAAACCACTGGCAGCTTAAAAGGCGCCAATAAAATTACCGAAATTGGCTTAGTAAAAGTACAGCACGGTAAAGTAATCGACAGCTGGACCACCTTAGTGAATCCACAACGGCCGATCCCACGCTTTATTAGCCAATTAACGGGTATCAGTAATAACATGGTGCACGACGCACCGGTATTTGCAGACATAGCTAAGCCATTACTGGCGAAGTTAGCGGGCAGTATCTTTGTCGCTCATAACGTTAATTTTGATTACGGCTTTATTAAAAAAGAATGCGAAATGGTGGGGCTGCATTTTAAGATGCCGAAATTGTGCACTGTGGTTGAGTCGCGTAAAGCATTTAAGGGCTTAAAGTCGTATTCGTTGGGTAATTTAGCGGCGCATTTTAATTTAAATTTAACCCATCATCACCGCGCGCTTGCCGATGCCACTGCCACGGCTGAATTGTTATTGCTGATTCAACATGCCAATAAATCGTCAGATACATCTATTCAAGCAACTGAAAAATAATAACTTTTAAATTTTATTAAAAATATTTAGGTTATTTTGGAATAAATTAATTGGTCACCCGTCTTCTTTATGTCAATCCGACAAACTAGAGGAACAGATGATGACTAAACTAAATAAAATTGTAAGCGTAATGATGTTAAGTGGTGTATGTGCTTTTGTAACAACGGCGCATGCAGCAGAAGTTGAAATCTCTCAATCAACGTCGGCAGAGCAACAAACGGCAACGTCAGTGCAAGTTTCGCAACATGGTATCAATGCCAGTGGTAGTAATAACACCAGCGTATCCAACGAGACAAGCGTTCGCGCGTCTGAGACTGACACAGCAGAAACAGCCACAGCGACCGATAATGCACAAACAGCCGCCGATGATAGCCAAAATGAGGCGGTAAGCGGCTCAAACTCGCTGGCTGCAACAACAAGCTCGGCGCTAAATGCTTCAGTTAACGCTTCGGCTGCGTCGTTAAATACCGCAACCTCATCGTTAAATGCCACAGCGAATACCGCGCTAAATGCCACCACACAGCTTAGCAGTTCAGCAATGAATGTAACTGGAGCCGTGAGCCAGTCAGCATTATTAACGGCAACAGCAACGCCTTCTGAAACTCCTGAAACGGCAGAGCCAACAACGCCAAACACTCCCTTGGTAAGTAATGCCACTGAGGCGGCGACACAAACAGCTGCGGCAAGTGCGCTTAATTCGGGCACTTTAGCCAACCAGTTGGACGTTGCTAGCACTGTTGCAAATACAACCAGCTCTGCACTCAAAGCCGGTAATGCACTTGATGCCAGTGCAGAAGTGGTAGGTAACGTACAGCAGTCGTTAGCGGCCACAGTACAAGGCAGCACAGTGAGTTCATTACAAAGCACGGTTCAACAAAATGTTAGCGGGCAAGTCAGCGCAGCAGTAACAGAGCAAGTAAGTAACGAGGTGGCCCTAAACACCGCAAGTGAAGTGGTTACTAATATTACCAACGACTTAGACCTAGGCCTTTAATACATTATTAAAGCCGAGTAGGGCAACCTACTCGGCGTGTTGGAGATCACGATGAAAGCAATTATTACAGCCACTCTTTGCGTATTTACTGCGCAAGCAAGCTTTGCTGACACAACCACAGCAAAGCAAAAAAGCAGTTTTACTGTCTCTGGCGACGCGGCAGTAGGCATTTTAAATAACTCGGCGTTATCGGTACAAGAGCTCGATGATATTTCATCACAAAGTGACAGTGGCGTTAAAATTTCGACCGGCGCCACTGCCACATGGCAAGCGTCTAAAGCCGTAAAGCTCACTTCAAGCTATCGCTTTGAGCAGCAAAATTATGACGAGTATGATCAGTACGATTTAGCGTTACATCAATATGGGGTTGATGCCAGTTATAGTATCAACAGCAGCAATGAACTGGGGCTACGCTATGATGGTGCAAAAGCGAATGTAGCAGGTGATACCTTTTTAAATTTTGATCAAGTCAGTGCCTATTATGGACGTTTTTTATCACCGCAAAGCTACTTAAGAGTGAGTGTAAAAAACAAAACTAAACGCTTTGCCAGCGCTACAGCGCGGGACGCCGAAGGCATAGGGGCCGATATTGGTTTGTACCACTTTGTTAATGAGGGTCAAACCATGTTGATGGCATCAGTAGGGGCTGATAATGAAGACGCCGAAGATAACCAATATGATTTTAGCGGCTATAGCGTGAATACCAAAGTAACGCACAAATTTACCGCGTTTAACTTAACGAATAAGCTAGGTTTAGGGTGGCGATACCAACTTAAAGATTACGATGAGCAAGTAAGCGATGAAGTGTTTGCAGCGCAGCAGCCATCACAGCCATCGCGGGACGAGCATCGAAATGTGGTTAATGCGTTTTGGCATCTCGACTTGCATAAACATATAACGCTGGTTACAGAAGCCGAGTACGGCGACTATGAATCGCAACTAAGCAGTAACACTTATACGCAAAGTATTGTTTCAGCCTCGATTAAAGTGCACTTTTAGGCCGATATATCGCGCCATAGCCAAACTGATTATCTTTACCTTGCTCACCGAGATCGTGAGCAAGCGAGGTGAGCTCTGCAAGCGCTTTGGCTTTGTTGTTATTATACTTTACCAGTAAACAACTGAGCGCTGCACTTACATGCGGGGCGGCTATTGAAGTACCCGACTCCTTGCCAAATTCCCCACTGCCTAATGCAGTTAAAACATTAACTCCTAACGCGCTAAAATCAATATAGTCGCCATTATTAGACCAGCGATACAGCTGGTTATTGGTATCGATAGCACTTACTGCAATAACACTCTTATAAGCCGCAGGATAGAGCGGTTTAGCCGCAGGGCCTGCATTGCCTGCCGCGGCAACAATTAAACTATGTTGCTTTACCGCGGCCTCAATACTGGTTTTTAAAATGGCATTATCAGGCCCAGTTAGGCTCATATTGATCACCGGCAGTTGTTCTTTTACCAACCAATCTAACGCTTCTACAATGGCAAATAACGTTGCCCCCTGAGCAAATTCAGATTGACGATAAAACACCTCGGCACTGTAAAGTGTGGCGTTACTTAGTAGCGGTGTCAGTTCATTGCTGTGACCCACTAATAGCCCCGCAATGGCGGTGCCGTGTAGGGCGGGGGAATCAAGCCCCGCGGGTAAAAAGCGGCGCTTAATAATGGTGGCGTTGGTAAACGCACTGTGCTGCGTGTTGATTGCGCTGTCGATGATGCCTATTTGGGTGTTATCCGCGCAAAAAGGCTGCATCGGTTGTGTGGCGGGTGTTGTCACTGTTGTTGCAGACGTTTGCGCTTGGTAAATATGGTTGCGATCGAGCAATGTGGTGTCAGTTAAGTTGAGTATTTTTACTAATTGGGCTTTAGAGTCAATATTTTCAGCCACATTAAAACGCACTAAGCTCATGCCTAACGCGCTGTAGTTTTTAACAGCAATAATCGTCACGTCGTGCTTTTTAAGCGCATTAAGCTGCTCGGTATTAGCCATTAATAACCATTGCTGCTGAATAGCGCGAAAGCCATCTTCCACTTCAACATCAACCAAAGCGTTATATTGGTTGTTAATACTGATATTCACTACCTCAGGTAAATTACTTAATGGTTGGTTTACCTGTGCTTTTAGTTCGGCCACAGACGTTTGCGGTACCAGGGTGGGTAATCGCTTGGTGCGATTGATGCTTGATTCAATGCGTTGCTCAATAGGGTTGAGCTGCTTGAGTACTGAATCAACCGGTATTAGGTTTGCAAGTACTGAGCTTGAGTAAAAACAAATACACGCTGTAATGATCAAAGGTGTTTTCATGCTAAGGTTACTTCTTATAAATTAAAACGTTACTAAGTTAACGTGTGAGGCAAAAATTAATTTCAATTATTTTGGAATAAATTTTTATTTGAATCGTCTTCTCTCTATAGAGGAGTAAAAAATGCAAAAAACCATACAAACATTATTACCCATGCTAAGACGCTTTGCTTACTCGCTAACGGGTAGTAAAGCAGATGCAGATGATGTAGTGCAAATAACAATTGAAAAATTATTAGTTAAAGGCATCCCCGCTGATGTTGAACCAGCAAAGTGGGCATTTAAAATTTGCCGCAATGTGTGGATAGATGAATATCGCTCTCGTAAAGTCAGGCAAGACGCGGTACAAAATGAATTAATACCAGAGCCGGTCAGTGATGATCAACACAGTGCATTTGAAAACAAACAACTGCTTGAAAAAGTGAATAGCGCACTGGGTGAGCTTCCCGATGAGCAACGCGCCATTGTGTCATTAGTGGCGGTGCAAGGTATGGCATACAAAGAGGTTGCACACCTGCTTGATATACCTATAGGCAGTGTAATGAGTAAATTGTCGCGAGCCCGCAGTGCCTTGTATAGCTTAATTAAGCCCGACTTTAGTAAGGAGCAGGTATGAAAATTAGCGATGAAACACTGAGCGCCTTTTTAGACTCAGAATTACTCGAAACCGAGATGGAGCAAGTGCGCTTAGCACTCGAAACGGATGATGACTTAGTGATGCGCCTTGCGGAGTTAAGCGAAGTAGATAGTTTAGTAAAAGCTCACGCTTACAGTATAGATGAGTCCCCTTACAGTGCGGCACTGTCTCAAACAATGGCGAAGCTGGAAACAAATAATGTGGTGCAACTATCGGCATGGCAACGGCTCAAACATTCAACTAACAAAGGCTTGGCAATTGCAGCAAGCATTGCTATCGTTTTTGGTATTGCTACCACGAGTTATTTGCAAACGCAGTATCAGGGGAACGCTAACTTAGTGGCAAATAACATCGCAACGGCGTTAGATACGCAGTTGAGTAGCGATGCAATAACTCAAGCCGATGGCAGTGTGTTTAAAGCAAATTTAAGTTTTGCAAATAATAATGATCAGCTATGCCGTCAGTATGAAATGAGTAACAACCAGCATACGCAAGTGGCTATAGCGTGTAAAACAGCGCAAGGTTGGCAAGTAAAGGCGCAGCTGCAACAGAGTAACAGTAGCAATGGTTCGCAATACCAAACTGCGTCTAAGCATGCAGCGCTGGATGACATGATTGATCAGATGATCAACGGCCAGCCATTAAACAGAAATCAAGAACAACATGCTATTGCTCAGCAATGGCACTTTGAAAATAACTAATGAGGTGAATGATGAAAGCAACATTATTAATAATCAGTATGTTAGTTTTAGCTGGGTGTGCATCAAAACCAGATTATCGTCCGGCTAATAATGGTTCAACCGGTTACAGTGAGCAAAAAATAAGTGATGATCGCTATCGAGTGGAGTTTAAAAGTGTATCAAATAGCGTTGCCGATGCAGGGGACTTTGCCCTATTAAGAGCCGCTGAATTAACCCAAGCACAAGGTTACGACTGGTTTGTAGTGACCAATAAAGAGACTTTTGTTGAGTCTAAATCGCAAGGCCCTTCGTCTTCAATAAGCGCCACACGCGGGCAACAAGTTGAACGCAGCTGCGGCTTATTAACCTGTGAAACACGCACACGACCGGTTAATGAAATGGGCGTGCAAATTAGTAACAATGACTCTCGTAAAGAAGTACACACCCTGCTTGATATTAAAATGGGCAAAGGCATTAAGCCAAACGACAACAGCTACAGCGCGCAAGATGTGATTGACAATTTAATGGCGAAAGCGAAACAGCAGTAAACCATGCAGGTTTTGCGTGACAAAAAAGCTAGCCCTCGGCTAGCTTTTTTGTATAGTCTTGTTTAA
>NZ_JBFJHD010000143.1:0-7714 GCF_041613455.1 Pseudoalteromonas sp.
ATTTTAGCCGCGCAACCGCTACTGGCACAGTTCGATACTCATGTAGTAGGGCGCTTTGATCCAGCGAGCCCCAGCGACGTGGTACTCACGATTAACACTAACAACAGACGCGCTGTGATTGTTGCCATGCCATTTTTACGCAGCAGCGATGTAAGCCCCCTTAGCCAAACAGAAAACGGCCCTAGCTACGCACAGGGCGTTAAAAAGGCATATGAACTTGCCCTTGAGCATGCGGCTACGTTACAAAGTGAACATAGCCCATTAATTGTTATGGGCCACTTACATGCCAAAGGCGGTAACATTTCCAGTGATTCAGAGCGTAACTTAGTGATTGGTGGTGAAGAAGCCATTGCCGCGAAGGTGTTTGGCGAACACGCTCACTATGTTGCTTTAGGGCATTTACATAAAGCGCAGCAGGTCGCTAAAAATGACACTATTCGCTATAGCGGCACGCCTATTCCTATGTCGTTTTCCGAGCGTAATTATCGGCATCAAGTCAATATTGTCGAATTTAGCAGTGACGATAACCAAGTAATTAATACCACTGTAAACCCCCTTTACATTCCGCGACTCGCCGAGGTAATTATCCTTCCGCACGGTGAATGTGTGCCATTAGCGCAGCTGTGTGAGCAAATTAAAGCACTCGACACAACCCAATACGCCATTGCCCCTTATTTACGCGTAAAGCTAAAGTCGAGCGATATCGACAGCAGTTTTAGAGAGCAAATTGAGCAAGCTTTAGAGGGCAAGCAGGTTCGCTTTTGTGGCATAGAGCGTGTACGCGAGCAGAGCGCTGATAATAATCAGCACACCGTATTTGAAGACTTATCCGAAGTTGAAATGCTCAATCCCCTGAATTTACTAGAGCAAGCATTTGCCAATGACAAAGATATGGCAGGGCAAAGTGTACCCGCTGAGATAAAAGCATTATTAACCGAGGTGATAGGCGAACTTACGGAGCAACAGCAGCTATGAAAATAACCGCCGTACGTATTCATAATCTGGCTTCGATTGTTGATGCTGAAATAGATTTTTTAGCCAGTCCGTTAAAAGACGCTGGGTTATTTGCTATTACGGGCGATACCGGCGCTGGAAAAAGCACCGTGTTAGATGCCATTTGTTTAGCGTTATACACAAAAACAGCGCGCTTAAGAGGCGACAAGGGTAATGTTATTGACTTTAATGGCGACAGTATCAAATTAAACGACCCACGTAACTTACTACGCCGAGGCAAATGGCACGGCTACGCCGAAGTTGACTTTGTAGCGCAAGATAAACAAGCTTATCGTGCACGCTACGCCATTCAGCGCACCCATAAAAAAGCCAGCGGTAAACTTAAGGTAGCAGAGCATACCGTCGTTACTCTGCCTGAACTCACTTTAGTGGCCGACAAAAGTAATGCCATTAAAGCCGTTGAAAGCAAAATAGGCTTAACCTTTGAACAGTTTTCTCGCGCGGTGCTATTAGCGCAACACGAATTTGCTGCATTTTTAAAAGCCACTGGCGATGAACGCGCGCAACTATTAGAGTGCTTAACCGGTACCGATAAATTTAGCCTAATTGGCAAACGCATATTTGAGCGTAACAAAGAGCTAAAAGATAACTTTGAGCTCCTGCAAGCAAGCTTGGCAAGTTACACCTTACTCAGTGATGACGAATTAAGCGCTAAACACAGCAGCCGTGATCAGCTAGTGCAAAGCCTAGCAGACACTAAACAAGCGTTAGCCAACACAGAGCAACATTTAAATTGGTACCAGCACGCTAAAACACTTGAGCAAGCGCTACACCAAGCCTCCCTCAACCAGCAACAGGCTAATAACGCGCTTACTGCAATAGCAGAGCAAACCGAGCAAGCGCAACAAGCCCAAAGTGCGCTAGAAATAAAAGATAATCGCCAGCGCTTTGCCGATTTAACAGCGCAAAATAACGCGCTTAATTCGCAAATAAATGAACTTAAAAGTGTTGATCATGCTGCGCTAATTGCCGAGCATCGCAATGTACTTGATAAACAAAAAAGCGAATTACACAGCGCTAAAACAGCAAAACAAAATGCAGAGCCAATTATTGCTTCAGCTCGCAAGCTCGACAGCCAACTTGCAATACATGCACAAACCATTGCCAGCCTCACCCAGCAAAGCGAAAAAGAGCAATCGCAATTAACCGATTTGCAGCAGCAGAGCAAACACAGCCAGAGCGCCCTTGATGCTGCCAAAACACTTAATACAGAGCAGCAGCAATGGCTCAGCGAGCATGCGCAGCTAAAACCGCTAGCGAATGATTGGAGTTTCTACCAGCATAGCTTTAAGCAGTATATCAGTGCCAATGCACAGCTAAGCGCAACGGTGACTCAACTGCAACAACTGGAAGCTGAGCACAGCCAACAAGCAACACGGCTAGATGCGCAAAATAAAACCCTAGCAGCGCAGGAGCAACAGCTGGCCACTGAGCAAAAAAATCTTGATCAGCTTACTGAGCAACAACGCCAATTTAATATTGAACAATGCGACAGCGAACTGAAAAACATTGAGTATTTAAAAGATCAGCGCGAGCGCTATAAGCAGTTTACGCAAGAGCTAAAACACAGCAGTGCTGCACAAAGCAATATTGCCACTAAACTTGCACACAGTGAGCAGCAGCAACAGCAACTACAGCAAAACCTCACTACCTGTGAGCAAACGCTGCAACATCACGACTATGCGCTTAATCAAGCCCGCCTAAGGGCTAGCGAAAACGTCGAGCACCTGCGTGCGCAGCTTGCTGATGACCAGCCATGTCTAGTGTGTGGGGCAACCGAGCATCCCTATGCCAATCAGCAAAATGCGCAATTAAACAACTTAATTGCCGACTTTGAAACACAGCATACACACGCCAAACAACAGCGCGATAACGCCCAAAGTCAGTTACATAACCATCAAACACAGCATGCCGTACTGGTTAACGAGCATGCTCAACATAGCCAAACAATAGCAACGCTAAAGACTAAGCGCCAAGAGATACAAGTCACAATGGAAGCGGCGCGTACGCAGCTTAATGCCCTTACCCCTGAACAGCTAGAGGAAACGTATACGCAACTTAAGCTGCAAAAAACACAGTATTTTGCTGCACAAAAAGACCTTACTAATTTGCAACAAACACTAAACCAGCGACAAGCTAGCTTAAAGGCAGAGCAACAGCGCCAACAGCAATTGCACTCTGAGCATGTTGCATTAACGAATCAGCTCAATCAGTTAAACAACAAGCACGCCGAGCTAACCACGCAAATTAACGAACTCACCACGCCGCTTAATGCACAATTTGCAGATCAGGGTTTTTGGCAGCAATTGCAAGCCGGCACATTGAGCGTAAACGAGTTAAATGGGCAGGTTGAGCAATTTAAAAAAACGCATTCTGAGCTTGAGCAAAGCCAAAAGCAAATTGACAGCGCGACGCAACAGCTACAACAACTTACGCCGCTGATCGCAAAAAGTGAAAACACTGTTAAAGCACTCAAAGATGATTTACACAACGCGCAACAACTGCAAAGTAGCACCCAAACAGAGCGCCTAGCGTTATTTAATAACGAGCAAATAAGCGCCGACGACTACCAAGCAAAATTGCATAGCCAGTATGAGTTATGTCAAACACAGTTAAATGCCTGTCAACAAGCTTACGATAACGCGATTAAGCAACGCGACGAGCATGCGATACAACTTAACAATAGTGAGCAACGCTTAGCCGAGCAAAATACTGAGCTGGCAACACTTGAGGCGCGCTATAACGCGTGGTTTGCTGATTTTAAAACGCAGTACAGCAACACCACTCATGAACAGGTCAAATTTTTACTAACCCTAGGTAGCGCTACCATAAAAGCGCAGTTACAGCAGTTTGAGCAGCTCACACAAGCCTGCACAAATGCCAATGCAGAACTTAAACAACATAAAAATAGCCGTGATAAACATCAAGCAAGCAATAAACCTACGCTCAGCGAAGCCGCGCTTAGCACACAGCTGGATAGTTTAAATCAGCAATTAACCGAGCTACAAAGTAGTTTATTGGCAACGAATACCGCGATTGAGCAGCATAATCAAAACAGCAAAGCATTGGCTGACAAGCAAACGGAGCTGAGCGCGCGTAAAAAGCAGCTTGAGCAGTGGCATTTACTCAATAAAGTGCTGGGCGACGCAACCGGTAAAACCATGCGTAACTTGGCACAAACGCAAACCTTAAAAATTCTCCTGCATTATGCCAATAGCCATTTAAAAACACTTAACAAGCGCTACGAGCTGACCGCCATTGAACAGTCGCTGGATATTGCCATTATTGACCGTGACATGGCCGATGAGCAACGGTCGGTAAATACCCTTTCTGGCGGTGAATCGTTTTTAGTGTCGTTAGCACTGGCATTAGGGCTTGCATCGCTGTCGTCAAATAAAGTTCAAATCAATTCTTTGTTTATTGATGAAGGGTTTGGTACGTTAGACAGCGAAACCCTGAGTGTTGCCATGGATGCACTAGACTCATTACAAGCACAAGGGCGCAAAGTGGGGGTGATCTCGCATGTCAGTGAAATGAGTGAACGTGTCGCAACGCAAGTGCATGTGGCTAAAAAGCCCGGTGGTTATTCAACCGTAGAAATTATTTGATAGTTTAAAGTTGATGACACCCAAATTAATTAGGTTTTTATAAAGGAAAAATAATGCCAACATTTACCCAAGAACAAGCAACACAATACGATAGCCGTATTTTACGCTTAGTGCCAGGCTATGAGTTACTGCATCAGCTAACCGCTACGCAACTGCAAGCAACACTTGCCGATAACGCGCATATTTTAGTGGTTGGTGCAGGCTCAGGTAAAGAAATTATCGAACTGGCTAAAATTAACCCACGCTGGCAGTTTACCGCGCAAGATACCTCACGCGATATGCTTGATATAGCCAGCAGTAAATTTGCTGAGCAAGGCATAAGCAATAGGGTAACTCTACATTATGGCGCGCTAGAAAAGCTAAAACATAAAGCCGATGCCGCTTTATGTTTATTGGTATTGCATTTTGTAGAAGATAATGGCGATAAAAAGCAAGTACTTAAAAGTATTAAAAACAACTTAAACAAAGATGCCACGCTTTATCTTGCCGACTTAATGCGCCCCGAAACTCAGTTTGAGCGCGATGCCCAACTGCTCGCCTGTGCGCAACTTGGCCTAGGTGAAGCCGGGCAACAGCATATGCGTAATCAACTCGAAAACGAATTTTACCCGCTTGATCGCATGCGTTTTAGTGAGCTGTTACATGAGTGCGGCTTTAGCAGCCCCCCAAAACTTTACTTTAAAGCACTGGGCTTTAGTGGTTATGTAATTTAAACGCTAAGCTTTAACCATTAAACAGCCTCGTACTATACGAGGCTTTTTGTATATTTGGTTAAGAGCTGAGCGCGGGCTAAAATACTACAAGCCCACGGCATTATAAGCTAGTTCAGGTAATTTTCTGAGATCTCCATTTCACTGAGCACACGGCAATTTACACGTTAATAGCCGGTCTAGTGTAACTAGATTCAACGCAGCAATGCTGAAAATAGCGATTTGGAATAAATTTAGTATCCAGCGTTTGGGTTACCTATTAAAAATGCAGATTTCTGGCGCGGACAACATCTTTCATCACTATGGTTGAGGTTAAGCGCTGCACTCCTGGCAGTGCCGATAATTTATCATCGTATAATTGCTGAAAGGCCGCTAAATCTTTAGTTACCACGTGCACTAAGTAATCGGGGGTGCCAAATAAGCGCTGCGCATTGGTTATTTGTGGAATATCTTCGATTGCTAACTCCAGCTTTGTCAGCGATGTTTTATCCCCTTCTTTAATAGTAATAAACACCAAAGCAGAAAAATTAAGGCCAACAATTTCGGGAGAAATTTCGGTTCTGTAGCCGACAATGGCTTTGGTTTTTTCTAACTCTTTTACTCGGCGGTGGCAGGGCGACACACTAAGCCCCACACGCTCTGCAAGCTCAGAAAGAGTAAGGCGGCCATCAACTTGCAGTTCAGCAAGAATTTTCCTATCCATGCTATCCATTTTCAATAATTTCCTAATAATGCTATTAATTAAGGTAAAATACAGTATTTATTCCCCATCAGAAAGAAATAAAATAAGCACTCAATTATTTTAGGTGAGTGTTAATGGATATAAATGTTATTTTTTCTTTTTGGCTGGTGTCGATTTTGTTTGTACTTACTCCAGGAGCCGATTGGGCCTATACCATAAGCGCAGGAATTGCCGGCGATAAAATTATTCCGGCAGTATCAGGGTTATTGTTAGGCCACCTTATTGCTGCGCTAATAGTGGTGGTAGGGCTAGGGGCTATGTTAGCGTCACATGTGTTATTAATGAAATTTTTAACCTTATTTGGCGCGCTCTACGTTGTGTGGATTGCTATTTCATTGTATAAAAACCCGCCAGTTCCCGCAGCGTATAATGGCGCCGCCGGCGAATTAGGTGAAACGCCCTTAAAATGGATGAAAAAGGGCTTTATTATCAGTGGCCTTAACCCCAAAGTGATGCTGTTATTTTTAGCGCTGTTACCGCAATTTGTGTTTCCGACTTTTTCATTTTCGATCACTGAACAGCTGTTAGTATTAAGCATTATTCATTTAATTGGCTGTGGCTTTGTTTATTGGTTAATTGGTGTGAGCGCACGAAAAATATTAAGTAACAACCCAGCTCTGGCGATTAAATTCGGCCGACTTTCAGCCATGGTATTATTAATACTAGGCTCGTTAATGTTATTTGATAGCGCACAAAAGCTATTAGTACACCTACAGTAAAGCTGCACACTTGCTGTTATACAGCGCAATTACCGTAATACTGCGCACAATAAACAACTCAAGCCTAAGCCGTTAATTACACCGCTTAGGCTTTTTTTTATTGCCTTGAACGACAAATTCCCCTCTTTAACAAGACACCCATGCTAATTCTCTTTATACAGACACCCACTTATAGCTAGTTAAAGTCCCCATTTAGCATGACACCCACTTCAACTTAGTTGATATGAAAATAAACCATTTAAAAATTCTAACTCTGAGTTGTATTGTGCAAGGTTATTAAGTTTTAACTATTCCTATAATTAAAGATCATTCCAAATGGCTATCTGGAGGGGTAGTAGACTATATTTTATACTGCTTAAAGCATGCAGAACTCTGTGTGTTCACAGAGCGGAGGTTACGTGTAGATTTAACTGTTAGGCCAGTAACTTTTCGCAATTACTGACGTTGGCGCGCCGCTTTCGCTGCAAGTGTTCGCAGTACCCTTCGTGCGATGCCGGGCGACCTACTGCCCCATGAAATACACGGGAAAATTGGCTGGTTAGTGTTAGCCAGTTTTCGAGGGATATGTTGACTCTTGTTAATAAAGGTAGCGTGCTGCATTCGATATGCCCTTTTTTGTCTTCGCGCATACAGCGACCGGTAAGCTCAACTAATTCTAAATACGAGGTGAGTTCAAATGGCAGGCCTTTGGCCATGTACTTTTTGGGCTTGCCTGAAAAGCGCAACAGCTGTTTGGGTTGTCTCTTTCCTCTGGTGGCAGTTTCAAGGCGTATTTTTACACTGGTGTACGCTGAATCTTCGGGAGTCGAGGCTGCTTTAGCTCTTATGGGATTTAAATCTACATACGCCATACAGGCAATTAATGCCGCTTCATCAAGGAGGGCTTGTGATTTAAAACGTCCTTCCCAAAAGCGACCGGTG
>NZ_JBFJHD010000144.1:0-7689 GCF_041613455.1 Pseudoalteromonas sp.
GCGGCTAATAGCTGCGCTAAACTGGCCTCATTTTGCATCGCCTTTAGCATAACAGCTTTGGCTTTTTGCACCAGCTTAGCATACGCTAACAACCCCGCACGATCAGTGAGCGGCCCATGTCCGGGGATCACTTGGGTGTTAGCATCAATTTTGCGCAGCACATCATCAAGCGCAGCTAAAACACCGGCCACGCTACCACCGCTGTCCACATCAACAAAGGGTAAACTCCCTAAATTAAAATAAATATCGCCCATGTGCACTATGTTATCTTGGTTAAAAAAGATCACCGCATCACCATCAGTATGGGCGTTGGCATAATGCACAACATGCGCTTGTTGATTATTAAAGTGCAAGGTTAAATCTTGGCTAAAACTAATGCGTGGCACAAAGCCTGAAGCGGCGCCATGCTTGGCGACTAAGCGTTTATGCACATTATGGTGCGCAATAACATGCGCCCCCGCGTTGGCAAAGTTTTCGTTGCCGCCGGTATGATCGCCATGATGATGGGTGTTAATAACAAACTCTGCACTACCGGGGCGTAACTCACTAATGCTTTGCTTTATTTCGTTGGACAACTTAGCAAATTGGTCATCAATAATATAAATGCCATCATCACCCACACTGACCGCTATGTTACCACCTTGACCATAAAGCAGATAAACATGCTCGCTTAACTGCTGCGTGTTAATAATACTGTCTTTTGCGTAACTTAGCGTGGTTAGGAGTAACCAGCCTATTGCTATCGATATTAGTTGTTTCATTGAATATTCACCTGCCGTCAACGTTAATTTCACCCGTAATACTGACTAGCTTAGCTCACTAAGCCATGATTCACCTTGCGCCGCGATTAAACAGCCGCTGAATTGAACAAATTTTAATCCTCAACAATCAACAAACTTTGCCCTATATTCATTTTCGTTCTATTAAAAAGCTATCTTCTGTACTGCAAAGGATGAAATAAACAACAAAATCCACGATAATGGCCGTTACACACATTGTGCATACCTAGTTGAGAGCAATATGACTGAAAAAACATTTATCAAAGGTAAAGACCGCGACCTAGAGTCGTCAATCTCTACCATGCAAAACAAGCTGAAAACCCTGAATATTAATATTGAAGAGGCGCTTTGGCTTAATCCTGTAGCTAACTGTTATTCAGTGCATATTCGCGACCAAGACTGCGGCGTTATGTTTACCAATGGTAAAGGTGCAACCGATAAAGCATCGCTTGCTTCTGCATTAGGCGAATACTTTGAGCGTTTAAGCTGTAACTATTTTTTTGCCGACTTTTACTTAGGTGAAGAGTTCGCTCATGCTGAGTTTACCCATTACCCTAACGAAAAATGGTTTACCGTCACCGATGAAGAAATTCCAGCGGGTATTATGGATGAAAGCTTATGGGATTACTTTGATCCAGAGCGCGAGTTAACCGCATCACATCTATATGATTTTAACTCGGGAAATACCCAACGCGGTATTTGTACTGTGCCTTATACTCGCCAACGCGACAACCAAGATATTTATATTCCGGTTAACGTGATCGGAAATATTTTTGTGTCTAACGGCATGAGCGCCGGCAACACTAAATACGAAGCTCGCGTGCAAGGCTTATCGGAAGTATTTGAACGCGCGATTAAAAACCGTATTATCACCGAAGGTTTATGTTTACCTATCGTGCCGGAAGAGGTGGTTAAGCAGTACCCTAAAATTCATCAAGCGTGTGAAGAACTCCGTAGCCACGGCTTTCATTTACGTATTGCCGACGCATCATTAGGCGGTAAATACCCGGTAATGAGTGTGACCTTGATCCACCCTGCCGATGGTTCTGTATTTGCCTCTTTTGGTGCCCACCCATCATTTGAAGTCGCGCTTGAGCGAACTGTAACCGAGTTACTACAAGGTCGTCGCTTAGATCAGCTTAATGTATTCCAACCTGCTACCTTCGATAATGACGAAGTAGCCTCACCGGAAAATACCGAACTACACTTTATTGACTCAAGCGGTTTAATTTCACATGACTTCTTCCGTGCAGAAGCCGACTTTGAATTTGTACACTGGGATTTCAGTGGCTCAACTGAGCAAGAATATAATTTTTGTACCGACTTAATCCATAGCATGGGTCACGACATTTACATTATGGATTACACACACTTAAACGTGTATGCCTGTCGTATTTTAGTCCCGGGCATGTCTGATATTTACCCGGTTGACGAGCTTATTTGGCGTAACAATAACGAAGGCGCGAAGTTCCGTGAAACATTTTTATCACTCGATCAGTATGGCGCTGAGCAATGGATGGAAATTTACGACACCCTAGAAGAAGCAGGCCATAGCGATATTATTCGGGTTGCTGAATTTATTGGTGTAGTCACCGATGCCGACACACCATGGCATACACTGCGCATTGGTGAGCTCAAAGCGCACCTTTGTTTAGCCGCGGGTAGCGAAGAAGCCATCGACTGGGTAGATTGGATCCTGCACACCGGCCAAGTCAGTGAAGACGCAATGCGTCATTTCCGCTGTTTAAAAGCTATTTTAGAAATTAAATACGATGACGAACGCCAATACGCCGACTACCAAGATGCCTTAGGCTTAATGTTTGGTAGCAACAATGTGACACTGGCAATTGAAATCGCTGAGGGCCGCACCTTGTTTAATGGTTTAACCTTCCCTGGCTTATCACTGCAGGGCTTTAAAAAGCATGCGGCGTTACTCGATGGCTACCGCAAGCTGCATGTAGCTAAACAACAACATTGGGCGCGTGAAGTTAGCGATTCATAATTAGGCAAGTTATTAATTATACTTATAAAACGGCGCATTTATTACTGCGCCGTTTTTATTTGCCGAAAAAGTTAGCTATAGTGGATGTTGTCTAATTTAAAAACACACTGCGCGAATGTCGAAACCAAAAAATAATAATAAGAACTCTCATAAAGCTCACAATTTTAAGCTGACCTTTTGGTTGTCGTTAACACTGATTGTGTTAGTAAGTATGCTGCTGGATCGCGTAAATTATAATCGAGCTGCAGACGCATACCGGTTACGCGTGTTGTCTGAGGTAAGTACCTACCGAGCGCAGCTTGAAGCGACTATGGTATCGAATATACAACTGGTGCGTGGTTTGGCGGTGGCGGTGGCAGCTGAGCCTAATATAGATCAAGCGCGTTTTAGCCAAATAGCGGCGCCATTATTTAACACCTCAAACGAACTACGCCATATTGGTGGCGCGCCCAATATGCTGCTGGAAATGATCTACCCCCTCGAGGGTAATGAAGGTTCGCTCGGCCTTAATTATTTAGAAAACAAAAACCAACGTCATGATGCAGTTAAAGCCCGCGATACCAATAGCATTATTATGGCAGGTCCGCTTACTTTAGTACAAGGCGGTACCGCGCTGATAGCCAGAGTACCGGTTTACACCCCTCCCGACAATCGCTTTTGGGGGTTATTGTCTGTGGTGTTAGATATTGAAAAAGTATATAACAACTCTGGTATTTACCAACTTGAAAAAGACTATAACGTGGCTATTCAAGGGCGTAATGGCCTTGGCAAAAAAGGGGAGTTTTTTTATGGAAACCCAAACATAAAGCAACAGTCCCCGCTTGAATTTACCCTTAATTTTCAAGGGGGTAGTTGGCAGTTGTATGTGGCCCCTAAAACAGGCTGGGCTCCCAATGGTGCCGCTTTTTGGCCACTGCGGATTGCCATTATTATTATTTGCGGACTGCTTATTTGCGCTTTCTTTTTCTTTTTAAAAATGCTTAACCGACAACAAAAAAATGAAAAAATGTTGGAAACCATGAGCGATTTGGCACAAATCGGTGCTTGGTCATTTGATTTACAAAGCAAACAAATGAATTGGTCTGATATGACCAAAAAAATCTTTAAATACCCCCTCGACCAACAGCCTGTGTGGTCGCATGATTTAAGTCATTTTAAAGCCGGTAAAAGTAGAGAAACCGCAGCTAAATTAATACAAAGAGCGATTAAGTTTGGTGAAAGCTTTGAAGTTGAACTTGAAATAATTGATGCGCACGGACACGCTGTTTGGGTGTTTATCCACACCGAAACTGAGCATAAAAATGGTCGCTGCCTAAAAATATTTGGCTCATTGCAAAATATTGATAGCCGCAAAAAAATAGAGCTAGAAAATAATAAAATAGCTATTTATAACGAAGCCCTCGCCTCACTAACGGTGAACGATCTGGTGCTTAGTGGGCAACTTAACCAATCTAAAGACTTAATTACGCAAGTAGTTTGTCAAGCGCTCAACGTAGGCCAAGCCAGCATTTGGCTGTTTAACGACAAAAAAAACCAACTGAGTCCAATTGCGTCTTATGATATTAATGGCAGTGTCGGCAATAAAAATGCCGTGTGGCTAAAAAAGGATATTCCGGACTTTTTTGATGCCGTAGAACGCAAGGCTGTATTTAGTGCGCCAGATGCGCAACAGCATCCAATGCTAACCCCACTGAAGCAATATTACCTGTGTCCTTTACGTATTAATGCCATGTTATGCGTGGTTATTCCTGCGGGCAGCGGCACTATCGGTGTGGTGTGCGTCGAACAATACGATGAAACCCGTGCATGGTCATATAACGAGGAAAGCTTTTTAATTGCCGTTGCGGCCTTGGTAGGTAGTTTACACTCCAGTCAGCACCGTATCGAAACTGAGCAGCAGTTAGTCACTGCCAAAGAAGCCGCTGAGCAAGCGGTGAAAGCTAAAAGTCAGTTTTTAGCCAGTATGAGTCATGAAATTCGCACGCCAATGAACGGCGTACTGGGAATGCTTAATATAATCAAAAATACCCAATTAGATCAGCAGCAATTACACCATATAGAACTCGCCCAGTCATCGGCCCAATCGTTACTAAATATTATTAACGATATTTTAGATTTTTCTAAAATTGAGGCACGCAAATTAAGTATTGAAAGTGTGCAATTTAACCTGCCCCGATTATTAGGTGAGGTGGTTGAATCGTTTGCTCTTAAAGCAGAGCAAAACAATACCAAGCTCATTTTAGATGCCACGCAAATTAATATTAGTGAAATAGTCAGCGACCCGAACCGGCTACGGCAAATCCTCAATAACTTAATTAGTAATGCGGTTAAGTTTACCTTTGATGGCAAAATAGTGATTACCGCAACCTTAACCGAAACCACCGAAGGTACCTTTTTAGAGTGCTCTATTATCGACACCGGTATTGGCATTGCTACCGACAAACTAGATTCGTTGTTTGACTCATTCACTCAGGCCGACGCGTCTACCACACGTCAATATGGTGGCACAGGTTTAGGGCTTGCCATCGTACAACAACTGTGTGAATTAATGCACGGTGAGGTAAGCGTTACCAGTATGGTGAACGCAGGCAGTACGTTTTCGTTTTCCATAAAAGTACAACCTAAACTCAGTAAACAGCAAGACTTACCCAGCCACTTAATCAAAGGCAAGCGTATTTTAGTAATAGACGACTGTGTGTTAAATGCCAGTATCGCCAAAAAACAACTCACCATTTGGGGCGCACATGCCGATACCTTAACCGACTATAATACGGTTGCTGAGTATTTTAAGCAGGTCGATAAAGCGCCCGATGCGATGGTGATAGATTATTACTTTTTTGAGCACGCGCCCCCCTCGCAGATCATTGCCATTAAACAGCACTTAGCGGCTAGCAAACTCATCATTATGGCCCCAATGAGCTACTTAAAAAGTAACTCTAGCCTGAGCTTAACAATCGACTCGATGATTTTTAAACCCCTTACCCCTTCTGATTTATTTGACTCACTGGCGAATGACAAATACATAGAGCAGCAACATCAACAAGCGCAATTAGAAAATAAACTCACCCATAAAGTGAAAGTAGCCACTCCCTCGGCGCAAGTGTTATTAGTGGAAGATAATAAAATTAATCAAGTGGTGGCCGGTGCGTTACTTACCCAAGCCGGCTTAGCATTTGATATTGCCGAGAACGGCCGAGAAGCGCTAGAAAAGCTCAGTGCACAAGCGGACAACCGCTATCAATTAGTGTTAATGGACTGCCAAATGCCGGAAATGGATGGCTATCAAGCAACCCAAGCGATTAGAAACGGCGAAGCGGGCAAGCATTACCAACATATAGCCATTATTGCGTTAACGGCCAACGCGATGCAGGGGGATCGCGATAAATGTCTGGCCGCAGGAATGAATGACTATCTAAGCAAGCCACTAGATTTTAGTGCACTGCAGCCTAAGCTTGAGCAATGGCTTGGCAGCGCATAACAGTGTAAGCTAAAAAATAGAGTTTATCAGGTGAGGTGAGTGATGCAATTATCAGCAAAGCAACAACGTATTATTGGTTGTTTATTGGAAAAACAAACAACCACCCCAGAACATTACCCGTTATCGTTAAATGCGCTTACCCACGCTTGTAATCAAAAATCTAATCGTGCGCCAGTCTTAACGCTAAGCGAAAGCGAGGTACAAAACACCCTTGATGAATTAATTGCCCAGCGCTTAGTCACACTCGATGAGGGGCTCTCTGGGCGAGTCAATAAATACCAGCACCGCTTTTGTAATACTGAATTTAGTACGTTGCAATTTGATCCTCAGCAACGGGCTATTATTTGTCTGCTACTGCTACGTGGCGCGCAAACTGCCGGAGAGCTGAGGACGCGCTGTAGTCGTTTAGCCCATTTTGACAATGTCGACGATGTTGAGCGCGCGCTAGTTAAACTGCTTGAACTGCAGTACGTCACTAAGCTGCCGCGCGAACCCGGAAAACGTGATAGCCGCTATCTGCATTTATTTAGCGCGCCACACAGTGCAACAGCCGATAGTGCTACTGAGCTCAATAACGATGAACTTCATCAAGAAGAACTTAATGAGCTACTGAGTGAAATAGATGAATTAAAAGCAGAGTTACGCAAGATAAAAGCCCACTTAGGGCTTTAATTAAACGTGGTTAAATCTGATAATAGGCTGTTGTGAATAAACAATTTAAACCGTAAGGAGCTGGCCATGCGCGCCGAGATTATGGCTGAAATGAAAGTTCAGCCAACTATTGATGTAACAGTTGAAATAACCCGACGAGTTAACTTTATTAAATCGCGCTTAGTTGCAGCGCATGCCAAGTCATTAGTGTTGGGCATAAGTGGTGGCGTTGACTCCTCTGTGTGTGGACGCTTGTGCCAACTTGCGGTGAATGAACTTAACCAAGAACAAAGCAGTATAGATTACCAGTTTATTGCTATGCGCTTACCTTATGGTGTGCAGGCCGATGAAAGTGATGCACAACTGGCGGTTGATTTTATTCAACCAAGCAGCCGTATGACGGTAAATATCCAGCCGGCAACCGATGCGCTACATCAACAAACCATAGCCGCCATTGTCGGTAATAGTAATGCCTTGCCAGCGCAAGATAAAATTGACTTTATTAAAGGCAATGTAAAAGCACGGCAGCGCATGATTGCCCAATATGAGGCGGCTGCATTTTGCCATGGCTTAGTGGTGGGCACCGATCACAGTGCAGAGAACATTACCGGTTTTTACACTAAGTTTGGTGATGGTGCCTGCGATTTAGCTCCGCTGTTTGGCTTATCAAAACGGCAAGTACGTGCGTTGGGTGCGGCATTAGGCGCCTCTCCCTTATTAATTAATAAAGCGCCAACCGCAGACCTAGAAAGTGATCGCCCAGGACGTACCGATGAAGA